>JBNMJI010000120.1:0-5972 GCA_050873725.1 Roseburia sp. | reverse complement strand
GTAGAAACCCGCTAAGTTAACAACATTTGCGAGGATATCTGACATCTACAGTTCACAGCATATCACTTCATTGCCATATGCCTGTGCAGTGTCAAAATGTCTGTAGCCGATTTTTGCTGCCTCTTTTACAGCTTCTGCTACTTTATTATCCTCGATAAACCAGGTACCCAGTCCAAGCTGAGGTATTTTTACTCCGTTGCTTAATGTTAAAGTATTCTGATACATTTTGTAATCTCCTTTTCCTAGAATTGCTTTAAGTGGTTGTGAACGGTTTTTCATTGGTTTGACTGATTTGTTGTATGGTTCGTCAACTGCAGATGCAACATAAGGACTGCAAGGGGCATTAAGAATTTCGATATTGGTATTGTATGTTCCGGCAACCGGCGCAAATTCGCATCCATGCTCAGTTGCGCCTCGCTGACACATCCCTGTGCCAGCGTTGCCAAGAGATATGCGAAATTCAATTGCCCCTAGCATTCCTTACCATGCATCTGCAGTCGGCAAACCATGCAGCGACCTTGTCAAATATCTGAAAAAACATTTTCCTCTTTCATTGCAAAGCAATTCTAGCACTTGGACTTAACTCTAGGTCAAGAGGTTTTTGAAAATTCTTTACAAAATTCAAACCATAAACAATCGTACCAAAATGTTTCTTTTCCATTCCGGTACGATTTTTTCTTCTTTTTTCAATTTCTATCACATTATCAAATGCTTCCTGCATTTACCATTTCTAAAAACTTTCCCTATGCTTCGGTTAATGCTGCAACCACCTTCGGGAATTCCATGAAATGGGATGCCTTCACTAAAACAGCATCGCCTTCTTTTACGGTAGCAAGAAGGTCTTCTGTCATCTCTTCACGGGTTGCATAGTGTTTTACGGTCAGATTCGGATTCTGTTTCTTTGCTCCCTCTGCCAGTTCACCGGATAATGTTCCGGCACAGAACAACAAATCAATCGGCAGTGTTCCGGCATAGGTTCCCACTTCATAATGAAGCTGCTTTTCATCCTTGCCTAATTCACCCATATCTCCAAGAACTGCTATCTTTCGTCCCTCTGCCTTAGACAGTACATCCAAAGATGCCTTCATGGAAACCGGATTGGCATTGTAGCAGTCATCAATCACTGTCATACCTTTGGTATGAATCAGATTGGTTCTTCCGCTGATGGTAGAAGCTGCTGCAATTCCACGTTTGATTTCGTCCATGGAAAGACCTAACTGCTCTGCCACACAGGTTGCTGCCAGTGCATTGTATACATTATGTTCTCCCGGAATTGGAATAAATACTTCCATGTCTCCCTGTGGAGTATGGAATTCTGCTGTCATTCCCTCTAAGCCATGCTCGGTAATCGCGTCTGCACAGACGGAAGTCTCACAGAGACTTCTCCCCTTGATTCCATAAAATACAGGCTTTCTTCCTGCCACCTGCTCTACAGTTGAAAGTTTGTCATCATCCCCATTTAATATGACAACACCATTTGGTTTCAGATGGGCAAAGCTTTCTGTCTTGGCTTTTAAAATTCCATCTCTGGTCTTCAAATTCTCTAAATGACATAAACCGATATTGGTAATGACCATAATATCCGGCTGTGCCATGTCTGCCAGTTCATGCATCTCGCCAAATTCGGAAATTCCCATTTCCAAAACGGCAACCTGATGCTCCTTTTCAATCTGAAAAATAGTCAGCGGCAGACCGATTCCATTATTAAAATTTCCCTGGGTCTTATGCACTTTAAATCTGGTTCCAAGCACAGACGCTATCATCTCTTTGGTGCTGGTCTTTCCAACACTTCCGGTAATTCCCACTACTTTAATGTCAAGGGAATTCCGATAAAAACGTGCCAGACGCTTCATGGCTGTTACGGTATCTTCCACCAGAATATAAGCTCCATCTACATCAAGTCTCTGCTGGGACAGTGCATATGCACCCTTTTTTAATACATCCGGAATAAATTTGTGGCCATCTACTTTTTCTCCCGGAATGGCAACAAATAAATCTCCTGCCTTTACTTTCCGGCTGTCAATCTCTACTCCGGTTACGGTATATTCTTTTGCTTCATTCCCACCTATTAATGTTCCACCGCAGGCTTCTGCAATCTGTGCTAATGTCAGTTCCTTCATATCCGCCTTCTCTGCCCTTTCTTATGCTCCGTATTTCTCCATGGAAATATCAACCAGCTGCTGGCATAACGCTTCGAAATTCACGCCTTCTACCTGAGCTTCCTGTGGCAGTAAGCTGGTTGCTGTCATACCAGGTAATGTATTTGCCTCTAAGCAGTATACTTCATCTTTTGCATTAACTAAAAAGTCGATTCTGGAATACGTATCTAAGCCCAATGCTTCCGCAACTTTTACTGCGTGCTTCTGCATCTCTTTTGCTACGCTGTCTTTAATATCAGCCGGGCAGGTCTCCACGGTGCTTCCAGCCTTATATTTATTTTTATAATCGTAAAATCCTTCTTTTGGTGCAATCTCGATAACCGGCAATGCTCTTCCTTTGATGACACCTACGGAAAATTCTCTTCCCTCTACATATTCTTCAATTAAGATTTCATCTTCCCAGAAGAATGCATCGTCCAGTGCTTTCTTAAATGCACTTTCCTCTTTTACAATGGAAACTCCGATACTGGAACCGCCACAACATGGTTTTACGACACATGGCAGTGTGATTCCGATTTCAGCCGGGCTGTCTTTTCTGTCCTTTTTCTTCATATAAATGCCCTTCGGACAAGGGATTCCATTTGCTTCAAAGAACTGTTTTGCCATATTTTTATTCATGGCGATAGCACTGCTTAAATAGCCGCTTCCGGTATAGCGGATTCCAAATAAATCAAAGGTTGCCTGAATCTTACCATTCTCTCCGTTTTCTCCATGTAATGCCATAAATACAATATCTGCCATGCGGCACATTGCAATTACATTCGGTCCAAAGAAGCAGGCAGACTGGTCTTTTCTGCTCTTTCTTACCTTATCAAGATCCGGTGCTGTCTCCGGTATATCTGTTACTTTTACACTTGCTTCTTCTGAATGCTCAAAAATTCCTGTGATATCCTGTTCTTCTTCTCCATATCCCATAAACACATCCAGAAGAATGACCTGATGTCCATTCTTCCGTAATGCCTTTGTTACCATATCTCCTGTTTTAAAAGACACATCACGCTCTGTACTTAAGCCGCCTGCCAAAACTACGATATTCATTCTCTAATATCCTTCTTTCTTTCAGATTCAAATATGTATATTACATCTCTTTTTTCAATATGTATATTATACCTTTTCTTCTTAGAATGACAAGAGAATCTCACAAAGCAATCAAGATTGGTTCTCCGGGCGTTGCATTATGATTTTCAAACACCTGAAAAAGATGTTCTGCGCGCTGCTGTACATCCAAGGATTCTTCCGGCTGCTCCAGGCATTTTAAAATTCTGGATTTGCAGAGCAAAAGATATGGAAGCACCATATATTTATTACGCTTTGTGCAATAATCGATTCCCTTATTGCATAGTTCTAATGCCTCTCTGTAAATTTCCATCTCATACAAAAGATTGGCTTCGTTGTAAAGTATCATCGGATATACCTTTTCTTTTTCTTCGTCATCTACTTTTCTTACTTCCAGATACTCAGATAACTGCATCCAGATACGAAGTGCCTGCTTTCTTTCACCAAGCCTCTGTTTCTGCACCGCCATACTGTTGATAATGTTAATTTCTTCAAAAGTAAACATCCGCTTCTGCACCAGATTTGTCAGCCCCGCCGGATGTGTCAGATGTAACGCTTCTTCCAGCTTTGCATATACAAGTTCCGGCCGGACTCCTTCCTTACTGTCCAGCACCGCCTTTATGTATGAAAAGAACTGTCTGGTCAGCTTATCCTCCTTATGTTCCGGTCTTCTCTGCCAAAGTTTCCTGCTTCCTTCCATATCATTATTTGCTATTGCATGCACCAGCTGCCGCATATAGGCATATAATTCCATCTCTTCCGCCGTTGCATGTATATCGCATATACCAATTGTCTTTCCAAGACGCTGCATAATAGCTTCATAATTTTTCCGTTTCGGTACCACAAATCCGTTTTCAATTTTTGATAAAGTTCCAGGCGAACAGATGCCAAAAGCAAGTTCTTCCTGTGTAATGCCAAGCTGTTTGCGGGATTCACATATATAATCCCCAAGATTGTAACAAGCCAATTCCTAACCTCCCCTTTTCTCATAACCCATCGTATTGACTGTTCCAAAGAAATGTCTTATCGATATATTATAACTACTGTAGCATAAAAATAGCGGTACCGCTATTGGCGTTTTGTCAAGTCTGTTGTCAAAACGTTAACTGCGATACCGCTGTCTGTTACCGGTTATCCATATGGAACTGCCGGTGATAGTCTTTTTCGTTATATATCTAGAATTCCGGTTCAATCAGACCGTAGGTGTTACCTTTTCTCTTATATACAACATTTACATTGTCATCCTCTGCATTTACAAATACAAAGAAATCATGTCCTAATAATTCCATCTGCACACATGCATCTTCCGGATACATTGGTTTCATATCAAATTTCTTGGTACGGATAATTTTAATTTCATCATCTGCTTCCACTTCTTTTTCAATATATTCCTTACGGAAGTTGCTGTTGCTCTGCTGTTTTGTAATAATCTTATTCTTATACTTTTTAAGCTGTCTCTCAATAATCTCTTCTACAAGATCAATTGATACATACATATCATTGCTTACCTGCTCTGAACGGATAATGTGTCCAGGTACAGGAATCGTAACCTCGATTTTCTGTCTCTCCTTTTCTACACTCAAAGTTACAAATACGTCTGTGTCCGGAGTAAAGTATTTCTCCAGTTTTCCAAGTTTGTCCTCAACTGCTGTCTTAAGACCGTCTGTCAATTCGATGTTTCTTCCTGAAATAGTAATACGCATGATGTCCAACCCCTTTGCCATTTATTTGATACAGACTGATATCATGGTTTTATTATACTATTTTGTGTGAAAATTTACAAGTTTTTTGTGCAATATTTACTATCTTTTTAGAGATTTTTTCGAATATCTTTCTAATGCCGGGAAATCTGTAGGATTTTTCGTAAGGGATTGCCTGTATTCTAAAATAAGGCTAAAATATAACTGTATTTTTTATAAACGATTTCATCTGCTCTATCATTTTCTTGGGCAGATAAATGCCAGAAAGGATTTTTTCTTATGAATACTGTTTTAATTACCGGAGCATCCCGGGGCATCGGTGCGGCTATTGCTGAAGTATTTGCCCGCCACGGTTACCAGCTCATTTTAAATTGCTGTCATTCTGAAGCTGCTCTTAAAGCTTTATCAGATGAACTTTCGGATAAATATCATGTCATGGTTCTTCCAATTACCGGAGACGTCAGTGACCCGGATTTTGTTGCAGATATGTTTGCCATGATTCACCAGCAGTCCCTCTCGGTTGATGTTCTGATTAACAACGCCGGAATTGCTCACATCGGCCTGCTGCAGGATATGACTTATGAACAATGGCAGCACGTTATGAACACCAATATTTCTTCCGTTTTTTCCTGCTGCAAATATGCTCTGCCGGATATGCTGCATAAAAAATCCGGACGGATTCTTAACATTTCTTCTGTCTGGGGAAATGTAGGTGCCTCCTGTGAGGTTGCTTATTCTGCCAGCAAGGGAGCCGTTAATTCCTTTACAAAGGCACTTGCCAAAGAGGTTGCGCCAAGCGGAATCTCTGTCAATGCCATTGCCTGCGGCACTATTGATACTTCCATGAATGCCTGTTTTTCCGCCGAAGAGCGTGCTGACTTAGAAGCTGAAATTCCATGCGGCAGATATGGTACACCAGCGGAAGTGGCTGAGCTTGCCTATGCTACGGTAACACAAAGTCCATATCTCACCGGTCAGATTATTACCTTAGATGGTGGCTGGTGTTAAATTTATATATATAAATAATTTACGCTCCGTTGAGATAATTTATCTTTCG
>JBNMJI010000119.1:0-5989 GCA_050873725.1 Roseburia sp. | reverse complement strand
TAAGAAAGTCATGGCCGAAAAGGAGACTTATGTTTCTAACATGAAATCCAGCCAGCAGTTAGATTCTATTCATACAATTCTGAATCTTATTGAAGAAGCCAGCGAAAAAAAGAAGAAGAAAAAGAAAGCGTAAGTGCAAAAGGTGTAAAGTCTTAATTTTATATTAGACTTTACACCTTTCATTTTTCTAATTATTATTTTCTGATTTTATGTTGTTTCTCTTTTTATTTTACTTTTATCATATCCAAGATTTCTTTCATCTCATCATCTGAAAGCTCTAATGGAGTATATCTTAAGATATCATCATTCTTATCTCCCTTGTATCTTGGAATCAGATGCATATGGAAATGAAATACTGTCTGTCCTGCAGTCTCTTCATTGTTCTGAAGTAAATTAAAACCATCACAGTTTAATTTTTCTTTCATATGAACTGCCATTTTCTTGGCAAGCTTCATTGCCTTTGCTGCTACTTCCTCATCAATCTCATAAAGATTTGCAAAATGATCTTTTGGAATGATTAAAGAATGTCCCTTTGTTGCAGGATTGGCATCCATAATGACACGGAAGGTATCATCTTCATATACAGTATTTGTCGGAATATCACCTGCTGCCAGTTTACAAAAAATACAATTATCGTCTTTCATGGTTACTCCTTCTTTCTATTCAAAAATAAAAATCTGATCTAAAGTACGCAGTGTCTTAAAGTTTCCTTTTGCAGTCATCTCACCGGTCATAAATGCTCTCTGGAAAGTCATTCTGCCGGCTAAGATATTATTCATGACTTCTCCGGTAAGCTTCGCGTATACATCTACATTTTCCTGCTGTCCATAATAGCAGTTTAACTCTTCTCCGGCGACCTCTACTACTAATGGTTTTTTCTTCTCTTCAATCATAAAGAGATAGTTCGCCGTGAAATCCCCCTGTGGCACAAAATGGCTTTCTAATTCTGTAATATATTCTGTCTGTGTGTCATTCTGCTGTACGCTTAACTTATCCTTAAACATGGAAGCTAATTCTTCAATATCTTCCCTCTGCTTCTTCACATAAGAATCATCTGCCACATACTGGGATAACTGCTCACTCTCCTGCGGTGTTAAATCCATCTGCTGTGTCCGCAAGATGGTTCTGGTCACCGCCTGATTAGAAGTCGGCAGGCTCTTCTGTTTCTGTGAAATCGTACGATAAAGATTCTCTGCTTTCTTCTCAATAATCAGGGAATAGTCATGATTCATTTCAAAGCTTACCAGATCATCTACATAACCACACATTCCGCTGCATGGCAGTCCGCCTAAGATTTCCCATGCATTGGATAATGTCAGTTCCCCTTCCCGTTCTCCATATGTGGTTGACATAACAATTGGCTGCATATAGGTTGTCTTGATTTTTTCCTTGTCTCCGTAAAGCCAGCAGGAATCTAAAAACTGCTGCATATAACCACCGATTCCAAGCCACTCTACTGTCGTTGCCAGAATAATGCCATCTGCATCCTTTAAGGTCTGTGGCAACGTAGAGATACTGTTCTTGTGTTCATATATATTATACCGTTCCACACTGACACGAAGCTCTTTTAAAACTTCTTCCATTTTCCCAATTACATATAAAGTAGGATCATCCAGAAGTCCTCTTCCACCGTAATATATATTTACTTTCATTTCTGCCTCCGCATCTTAAGTTTTTTCATTTTACTTCATTCCATCATATACCAACAGTATATAAATTTTCCGGAATAAAATCAATCCTTTTCCTTTCTGCGATATAGAAGCAGCGACAATAAAAATCCGCTAATTAGTCCACCTATATGGCACCAGTTGTCCACTCCGGTACTGGTAAATCCATAATAAAGGCTCAATGCAATCATAATTACAATTCCTCTGATATTCAGTTCTTCTGCTCTTCCCCTGTTGGCAATCACTACCCAGAGTAAGGCTCCAAATACACCAAAAATCGCACCGGAAGCCCCTGCTGACACCGTCAGGGTTCCTTTGCTCTCCGTTACCAGAAGTGAAAGCAGATTACCGCATAATCCTGCGCCAAAATAAATGATAAGATAGCGCCACTTTCCCACCAGACGTTCTAATCTGTCTCCGGTCCAGAATAATACAATCATATTATTGGTAAGATGTGCCAGCCCAAAATGTAAAAACATGGCAGTAAACAATCTCCACCATTCGCCCTGCCCGAATACATCCGGCGGAAATACTGCTCCATGCTGTTCCATAAAAGCTGCAGATTCCGTATCACCAAGTGTGCTCAGTATCAAAAATACCATGACATTTATCAGAACAATACCTGCATTGCACCAGGATGGATATTGTTTGAATCTCTGCCATAAAGTAAGTCTCTGCACACCACCACCGGATTTCTGTTCCTGCAATGCATCTCTTAATCCATAGAAATCTCCCGGCTGATTTTCAAAAATCATAAGCTGTCCGGACCGCTCATTGATAAGCCAGACATTCCGGCAGCTGCCACAGAGCATACGAGCCTGTTCCATTTCATCTGCTACCAGTAAAGTCAGTAAATCCACCTGGTAGATTGCCATATTCTGCTCACATCCCGGTATTCTTCCCTCCGGATGTAGAAACAGTTCCTGCAGCCTCGCCTGAATTGCCTGTAATTTTTCTGCTTCCAGTACAAATCCTGTATGCATAAAGATTCCGGCAACCACCTGCGCCCTGCCATCTGTAAATCTATAGTATACCCCGACTTCTTCCGGCGATACTTTGATAAAAGAATATCCTCGACTTTTTAAACATGCATCTATTTTCTGAATCAATATAACTTTTCCCTCTTCCAGTCTTTTATGCATCTGACAATAGCACTTTCAAAAGACACTGTCAACGAAGGAAATATAACCTTTTTCTTAAAGAAATGTAAACCGCTCACGCCCCAGCTGAATCACATCATTCATGCATAACTGCTCTTTCTCCCGGTAAGCCAGCATTTTCCCATTGAGCCATGTTCCATTCATGGAATTTAAGTCTTCCACATAATAATCCTCTTTCTCCCTGGTAATGCGTGCATGCATGCGGCTGACTCCCTGTATACATACATTTCCGTCCGCCTGCTCACTGCTGCCTATGATAAATGGAAAATACTCCATTCTGATATTCGAAATATCCTCTTTTCCATCATAACGCAAGACTCCCTCCGGAGCCCGCTCTGTCCCAAGATAAACGGTCGGATTTTCCTCCTGCATTTCTTTGTAATCCATAGGTGTACACACGATTTGTTCTTCCTCCTTCTCATGATTTATCTTTCCTGTTAAGAATGCTGGAATCCGGCTGATTGCAGCAATGCATTCCTGCAATTTTTCTTCCATTGCCATATTCCAGCCACGGCTTTGGGCATCCTTCTTATAATATTCATCATCCTTTTCAATCATATCTATCTCATATTTTTTCCAATACCCCTTCTTTTTCTTCTGACCTGCTGTCTCTTCCTCTGCATCTACCTCTTTCTTCTCCGGCTCCCATGGCATAACGCCCTTCTGCAATGCCGCTACCTTTTTCGAAGAAACAGCTTTCTGTCGGTCCGGTACATAGTCTTCTACATTCTGCTGCCGGTACTGATATAATATCCTCAGGATTTCATCTAAAGAAAAGCCTTCTTCTGTCGATTTCTGATATGCTTCATAAGAGGCAAGTACCATTTGTTCATCTTCATGATTAATCTTTGCTAGAAGATATTCCATCAGCTTTCGGAAGCCTTCTGTAACAGGTTCTTTTCTGCCGGGGCAATAGGTAAAGTAAAACTTCTTGGTTCCATTCTCAAGATAAATACTTTCCGGTTCTAATAGAATGCCCTCTTCCTCTAAAAGATATGGACGAATCTCCTGACAGATTCCGAGTAATGTTTCTAACATTTTTGCAAACATATCTATGGCAAAATCACTGCTCTCCAACACATGGTCCAAAGAACGTTTCCCGGTAATTTCATATCGAAACTGTGTCTCCCCTTCTGAAACTACCGGTTCAAACTGCAATAAATTATGAATATGATTCTGCCGGCACATATGAATCTGATACCCTGAATATGCGGGATTTGATGTAATGAACATATAACTCTGATTCAGATTTCTCTTATAACATATCTCCAATATAAATTTCCTCCATACATTCTATTTTGCTCTTGCTGCTTTCTTCCGCTGCCAGCTTTACCTTATCATGCAGTTCATAACTGACTGTAATAAAAGTGCAGAATATCACCAATATCATTGGCACTATAACTGCCGCCTCTATGGTATAAGAAGCAGGCAGATAACATTTCTTTTTCCATTGTCTTATAAAATCAACAGCATAAGATATGCTGCCAGCAGAAACGGGATAAATGGAATGGTATCTTTGCGTCTTTTTCTGTGCAATAACAGTAATACCAGTGCATACAGAGAGGACAGGAAAAGTCCTGTCAGAAGCAGGCGTATGGTATTGATTCCTCCGATGTATATTCCCGCCACACAAAGTACCAGTCCATCGCCAACTCCAATCACTCCTCCGGACACCAGCGACAGGATAATGACTGCTGCTCCGACGGCAATGCCTCCTAACATGCTGTATAATGACTGGTTTCTCTGCCAGAGATGCAGCAAAATTCCCACAACGCCAAAGCACAATACTCTTATGCTGTGTATTTCTTTTTTTCGGATATCTTCGATGGAACATATCCCCAACATTCCAAGTACAGAACATATCGTCACCATCCCCTTATCTCCTTGTTATTTGTGATTTGTTATTTATGATTCACTATTTGTTATTTTTATCTACAATTTATGGATTGTAACCTGCCATCTGCCGTTTCTTTATCTGGCACTTTTCTTTATCTGATGCTTTTCTTTACTCAGGAAGCTTTTCTCTTTTCACATTTCCCGCAAGGCGAATGATCCCCGGCTTCTTCCAGCAAGATACGATATACCGTACGTTTTAATCCACTGCAGGAAAGACTGTTATGCACCGCTTCTCCATATTCCGTTACAAATACTGTTTTTGCATCTTTCTTTCCCATACAGCATTTTTCGCAGTCTTTATATTTTGCACCGGAGGCATTCCGCAATCCGGATACTGCATCTTCCGATATTGCCAGAATGCTCAAATCCAGATAGGTACAATCCGAAAACCAGTGATAGGATTTTCCTGTTTCTGTAATATAGACATAAGTTCCATCCTCATCTCCATCACCTGTATAGCCAATCCATTTATGTACTTTTGTCCGCTGATCCATGTCATAGGAAAACAGTCCCAATAACTGCAATGGATTTTCAATCCGGTAAGATACACATAAATCAATATCATTTCCTGTTAACTGAGAACGCCAGAAAGAGAAACCCTTCTCTTCCCCTTCCACATAAATTACCGGTGCTTCAAGTTCTTCTAATTTTCTTTGAAACAGGATCTTTGCTTCTGTAATTGACACCACAGAATCCATCCCGCTTTCATGGGTCATATGTGCATGAATGGCACTCTTTCTTGCAGCATACTGCAGGGCGCATTCCACATCCTGCTGCAGCTCTAATACCCGGAAAAGAAAGATTACCGATAGTACACAGACCACAAACAGCGGCAATGCGATAGCTGCTTCTATTGTCATAGAAGCTGTTGTGGAGGCACATAAAGGTGTCTCTTTTCTATATGTAGAATTGCTATACAATAGATTTGTATTATCTGGGTTAGAGAGAGTTTTTTTATATTGATTTTTTGCTTGAATTCTGAGAAGAGACACCTTTATGCACCCCCTTTCTTCTTTTGTTAATAGATATAGGAAAATGAATTCTTTTCCTGAAAATGATAATCCCCTTTGAAGCCTTCTCCGCTTCCAAACCATCCGAAAAACAGTGGTTTTGCCTGATAAGTACACTGTATTTCCATGGTTCCAATCATGCAGTCCATCCGGAAGTTTTCCCTGTCCGGAAGCAGCCGGATATTCTGCTCCATCAGATTCATTGCCCGGTAAGTAAGCTTTTCCTGCCCGGTAAGATATAGTAAAATTCTTAAAT
>JBNMJI010000118.1:0-6026 GCA_050873725.1 Roseburia sp. | reverse complement strand
GATATGTAAAAACGATGCAGGTTGGAAACAGCAGTGTCAGCGGGGAAGAATTCCGCAAAGCATTTTCCTTAAATTCCGCCTGCTTTTATATTAAGGAAATTGATGGCAGGGTGCGTATTGTGACCAAGGGCTTAGGGCACGGTTATGGACTTAGCATTTATGGAGCGAATGAGATGGCAAAAGAGGGCAGGACGTATCAGGAAATTTTAAACTACTATTATTCCGGAATTGAAATTACAAAAAAAGAATGAAATATAAAGAAGAATAAAATATAAAAAAGAATAAAATACGAAAAAACGGTCCATACTTATAAAAAATAAGATATGGATGGTGAGAAAATGAAAGGAAGAAGATCATGGATGATTGCCCTGGCTGTCATGGTACTGGCAGCAGGAGCAATGACAGCAGTATATAGTTATTCCCAGAAGGAAGAGAAAAAGCAGCAGGAAAATGTTGCAGATAAGGATGCAGCCGGAGATAAAGGAAATAAGAAAGAAGATGGAGCTTCGGATGATTTTGTGGCAACGCTTCCGGAGGCGCAGGATGCATCGGAGCAGCTGGCAGAAGCAGACAGTATTATAAAGCCTTCTGATAACGCAGTTGCGTCAAAGGATTCGGATGGACAGGCACAGTCCGACAGTGAGCAGACGGGAGCGGAAGAAAACGCAGGAAATACGGCAGAGGCTGGAAACGAATCTGAGACAAAGGCGGTAGCAGCCACCACAAAAACACTGCATTTTGTAGTAGAGGATGGATTAAACTGGCCATTACAGGGCAATGTAATCTTAAATTACAGCATGGATCAGACCGTGTATTTTGCAACTTTAGACCAGTATAAATATAATCCGGCAGTGGTTATTGCGGGAGAAGTAAATGACAGGGTATCCGCAGCTGCAGAAGGAAAGATAACCGATATTTCCAACAGTGCCGTCACAGGATGTACCGTGACCATGGATTTAGGAGATGGTTACAGTGCCATTTACGGACAGCTTAAGGAAGTGCCGTATGAAGTGGGCGACATTGTCGGAAAAGGAAAACTGGTAGGTTATATTGCAGAACCGACGAAATATTATTCTGTGGAAGGAAGCAATCTTTATTTTGCATTGCAAAAAGATGGCGAACCGATAGACCCGGTAAGCTTCTTTGAGTAAAAGAGCCATACTTGAAAAAAGCGTTGCATACCTATATAATGAAAGATATTGAAAAATACGAAAAAGGGTGCGCAAAAAGATGGATTTTAATGCTTACAGCAGCGAAGTATTGGAATGGTTAGAGGGTGTCCGGAAGAATCGGGGAGTAGATGCCGAGAAGACATTGATGCTATGTAAAAATATAAGAGATTATGCCAGAGAGCAGGATGATGAGAAGCTGTTAGGCTATGCCTATTATTACAGTGGTGAGACATATTATCTTCTGAATGATGTGGATAAACTGTTTCGCAATCTTTCCTGTTCCCTGCCATACCTGGAGCATTCCAGACAGCATGGATTATTAGCAAGAGCCTATAATATTCTTGCCATTACATCCATGAATCGTGGAAATGCTCCTTTTGCCATGGATTATTATCTGAATGCCAGAATGTATTGCGAGAAGTATAAATTATATGATATTGGCATTATCATCAATATTAATATCGGTATGCTTTATAATAATTTCGGAGAATACCGCCAGGCAGAAAAATATTTAGAGCAGGCATACGATTTATTACAGAAGAATAAGGAAATACCGGAATATTACAGCTATCTTCTGAATATTTATATAGGACTGGGAAACAGCTGTTTCTATCAGGAAGAGTATATGCAGGCACAGGAATATGCACTGCGGGCAAAAGAGGTGTGTGGTGGACATCTGGAAGAGTTAGAGCAGATTGCATTTGCCTGCTTTGAAGCAAGACTCTGTAATGCCATGGGAAAGAAAGAAGAACGCGACCGGAATATAGCAATTGTGCAGAAGGTGGCAGATACCAGAATGCCGATTCTTGATATTTTTGATGATCTTTATGCTTATAGTGAGATGCTCTTAGATACCAGAAAGGAAGAGGAATTCTGGGAATTAGTAGAACTTTTAGAGAAGATGGCAAGGGAAGCTAAGATTATTTATATGCAGAAGCGGATTCTGACCTTAAAAATCCGTTATTATAAACGGCAGGAAAAGAACCGGGAATATCTGCAGGCATGCGGACTATTTTTTGAATTATCCGAGATATTAGAAAAAGAGAATAAATATATTATGACCCGCATTTTAGATATGCGTTATGCATTGGAAGAGACGAACCACAGCAGAAAGAAGATGGAAAAAGAAAACCGGATTCTCTTAGAACAGTCCCAGACTGATGCATTGACGGGAATTCCGAACCGCTACCGGTTGGAGCAGCATGCACAGAAGGTATTTGACCATGCGGTTGAAGAGAAAATTCCGGTGGCAGTGGAAATATTGGATATTGATTATTTTAAACAATATAATGATAATTATGGACACCAGAAGGGTGATTTGTGCATCTGCCGTGTGGCAAAAGAAATTCAGAAGTTAGCAGAAAAGGATGGCATTTTCTGCGCCCGGTATGGCGGGGATGAATTTATTTTAATCTATGAAGGATATTCCAAGGAAGCAGTAGTCATTCTTACGGAAAAATTAAAACGCAGCATTCGTGACCTTGATATGGAACACGCTTTTTCAGTAGCACACCGTTATGTATCTATTTCTCAGGGCATCTGCTATGACATACCGGATGAAGGCAGAACGATGAAGACCTTTTTACAGAAAGCGGATGATTTGCTGTATCAGGTCAAGGAAGAAAACCGCGGAGGAATTTGTATTGGAAGCTGCCGGTAAATGGCACATACATAAGAAAACTGCATAAGATAAAATGTAACGACCAAAAATTCGCAATCGATACTTTTTTACCAGTTTATGGAATATGAGTAAGATACTTTTTTGGTCGATTGCTTTATATAGAGATAAGACTGGGCGGTGCCCGGTCTACATAGGAAGGATTACATGAAAGAGAAACATAATTACACTTATATGGTGCTTTGCCGGGATGGAAGCCTCTATACCGGCTGGACGACCGATATCGACAAGCGGATTGAAGCACATAACAGTGGAAAGGGAGCAAAGTATACCAGAAACCGGGGACCGGTGGAGCTGCGGTATTTAGAGGAATCCGAGACGAAGCAGGAGGCCATGCAGAAGGAAGCTGCCTATAAAAAGCTGACCAGAAAGCAGAAAGATGCGCTGATTTTGTCGAAGAAAAATCTGTTGCAGTAAATTGACAAGCAAAAAGCAGTCTGTTATGATAAGCCGCAGTGACTTTTTATAAAGTCCTTAGAACAGGTTACTGACAGATGGGAAAAGTTCCCGCAACAGGAAGGAAAAGAATGAATACAATCAGATTTGATGAATTAGATTTAAATCCGCAGATTTTAAGAGGAATTGCGGACATGGGATTTGAAGAGGCAACACCGATTCAGAGCCAGGCAATCCCGGTGGTTTTATCCGGTGTGGATGTCATCGGACAGGCTCAGACCGGAACCGGCAAGACAGCAGCCTTTGGAATTCCGATTTTACAGAAAGTAGACCCGTCTTTACGCAAGACACAGGTTTTAATCTTATCTCCCACAAGAGAGCTTGCTATTCAGGTGGCAGATGAAATCCGTAAGCTGGCAAAATATATGCACGGTGTAAAAGTGCTGCCGGTGTATGGCGGACAGGATATTTCCCGCCAGATTAAAGCCTTAAAGGGTGGCGTACAGATTATTATCGGAACACCGGGACGACTGATGGACCATCTTCGCAGAAAGACCATCCGCCCGGATTTCTTGCATACCATCGTCTTAGATGAAGCGGATGAAATGTTAAATATGGGATTCCGTGAGGACATAGAAACCGTTTTGGAATATATTCCAGGAGAGCATCAGACTGTACTTTTTTCTGCAACCATGCCAAAGCCGATTCTTGACATCACAAGAAAATACCAGCATGATGCAGTTAATATCAAGGTCGTAAAAAAAGAACTCACCGTAGCCAACATTGACCAGTATTATTATGATGTAAAGCGTAAGGATAAAGTAGATGTGCTTACAAGACTTTTGGATTACTATAATCCGAAGCTTTCTTTGGTATTCTGTAATACCAAGAAAATGGTAGATGAGCTGGCAACGGAATTATCCGGCAGAGGCTATAGTGCAGAGGGACTTCATGGAGATATGAAGCAGTCCCAGAGAGACCGGGTCATGAATAATTTCCGGAAAGGAAAGACCGACATTCTCATTGCAACGGATGTGGCAGCAAGAGGAATTGACGTAGACGATGTGGAAGCGGTATTTAATTATGACCTGCCGCAGGATGATGAATATTATGTGCATCGAATCGGAAGAACCGGACGTGCAGGCCGCTGTGGTAAGGCATTTTCTTTTGTAAAGGGCAAGGAAGTCTATAAATTAAAGGATATCCAGCGTTACTGCAAGACCAAGATTTTAGCACAGCCGATTCCGTCCACCGATGATGTGGCGCAGATAAAAGCCGAAAATATCATGGAGCAGATCGGAACCATTATTGAGGAAGAGAACCTTTCCGATATGATAGAGCTGATTGAGAAGCAGGTAAATGAAGCCGATTATACTGCCATGGATATTGCGGCAGCCTTTCTTTATCAGGCAATGGGGGCAGGAGAGAGTTCTTCCGAAAAAGAAGAATACGACTTTGCTAATACCGGTGCAGAAGAAGGAATGGTAAGACTGTTTATCAACATCGGAAAGAAAGACAAGATTAAACCGGGAGATATTCTTGGAGCCATCGCCGGAGAGTCCGGTATGCCGGGCAGACTGGTGGGAGCCATCGATATGTTTGATAAATATACCTTTGTGGAAGTGCCAAGAGAATATGGCAAAGAAGTCTTAAATGCCATGAAACATGCGAAAATAAAGGGAAAAGCCGTCAATATGGAACCGGCAAACCAGAAATAAACAAAAAAGCATAAAAAAAGAGGGACACGTAAATCGTGCCCCTCTCAGAGTAAAGACAAAAGAGGCGTATAAAAATGTTGCGGTTTGCGAAAACAGAGGATACAGAAGCGTTACTGGAGATTTACGGTCAGTATATGGACACACCCATTACCTTTGAATATGAGCTTCCATCGAAAGAAGAATTTGCCGGAAGAATCCGGGATATCGGAAGCTATTATCCCTATCTTGTATGGGAAGAAAATGGAAAAATAGCAGGCTACGGTTATGCTCACCGCCATATGGAGCGGGCGGCATACCAGTGGAATGCAGAACTGTCCGTATATGTGGATAAAGACCACCACCGCAGTGGAATCGGTGGAAAACTCTATCAGGCGCTGATAGAAATCCTGCAGTTGCAGAATATTCACACAGTATATGGCTGCATTACTCTTCCCAATGAGAAAAGTGTCGGACTGCATGAAGCCATGGGCTTTACCAAAGTGGGAATCTATCACCACGCAGGTTACAAATGTGGAAAATGGCATGATGTCATCTGGTATGAGAAAGCCATCCGGGAATTTGAAGCCAATCCGCAGCCGATTCGCTCCATGCATGAGATACCGGAGCAGAAGCTTGCCGCAATTTTAGAGAATGTCTCTGCAGTCATAAAGTCGTAAGATAAGTTCACAGATAAAATCGATAAACAAGTAATAGAAAAAGGAGTTGCTACAGTACGGTAAGTTTGTACTGCGGCAACTCTTTTCGATTTGTAATCTATAATTCCGGAATCGGAAATAATTCTTCCGGAGTACCAAAGTGGGCACCCAAAGGATTCATATATTTGGTCCATTGAATCTTTGTCTCATCAATGTACATATTTTCCTCATCACCGATGCCATAGTTTGGAATGCCGTTATTGGTGCCCTCTAAGAAGTCTTTAAAAGCATCTACATCAAGGTCACCATTTAGATAATCCATCCAGAAATTGTCATGGGCTGCAAACAGAAGATTATCCATTCGTGGGGAAGCCCAGCCTAAGAAATCACGGGCAGCTTCATACTGGGAATCGTTTTCAAATTCAAT
>JBNMJI010000117.1:0-6038 GCA_050873725.1 Roseburia sp. | reverse complement strand
GTTTGGACTGGTATCCCCTGTCATTCTCATAGGTTTCCTGGCTATGGATTTCACTCAGCTCCACAAAATAAATGATGGAGGCGAAAAGTGCCAGCGCGGCAGAAAGTATCAGGGTTGAAGCAGGCCGTATGGTAAAGAAAAGGTTTAAAAGCAAAAATATTGGGATTGCCAGTAAGAAGGAACCAAGTAAAAATTTACGGCTATCTACCGGGATATCTGCAGCAACTTTTCCGGTCTGTCCATTGACCGTAGCGTAGGCAACGCGGTCTTTGTTACGGTAGGATAAGAACCATACCGGAAGCATGGCACTGGCAGCTTCCTTGCATTCTGTATTTAATGCATAACTCATATAATGATCTGTTTCTGGATAAGTAAAATTAAATTCCTGGAAAGCAGGTATTTTTTTGACTTTGGAATAAGTCTGTTCATTAGCAATGGCTTTTGCGTCCTCCAGATAAATATCACTGTCCACATCGGCAGTATCAGCATAGAAACCACACAAAATAGACGGAGTAAAACTCTTCATGCCACGCACATCAAAAGGGGCAATATTCTCACTGATAACATCCGAAAAAGAAGACGATGCATCATAAGAGAGCCCTTTGTAATAGGCATCTGTCTGGCAGAGTAGATTATAGTGGTCGGTTACAATATAGTTGCCTTCCCGGTGGCTTTTTTCAGCCGGCAGCTGTACCGTACCTTCGTGGGTAATGTTATATACCCAGTAAGGCATATAAATTCCACGGAAATTGTCTACATTGCGCGGGTCTTTCAGCTCCTTGGGAGCAAAAATGGCATGGCGCATCATTTTGCCATAAGCCTTCTTGCAGTCCTCCTTGGTAATCTGGAATGGAACAATGTAGTCCGGACGTTTTTCCTTGGCAATCCGGCTGTCAAGAATCGTAGAAGCACCACAGAAACTGCAGAATCCGGTTGCAGCATTCTCAGTACTTAAGATTTCACCACCGCATTGCGGACAGGTGAAAATGTTGACATCATAAGTAGATGTCTCCACAGCGTCGTGATCTTTCTGATAACTGTAAGGATTCAGCTGTGTGTGACAGTAGTCACAGAAAAGTGATTGTGTTGGAATATCAAATCTCAGATTTCCCCCACAATTGGGACATTCATACATAACATTCTCCTCTTTTGATTTAATATACTCAGGCATTGACCACACGAGGATACGTTGTTCCCGAAAAACTTCTGGTATCGAAGACCTTTGTTTTAGATATAAAATACCGCATTTCTAATGTGTGTTTCACTTTTGGTTATAAAAACTATCTTTCCAATGTTTGACAAAATAGCTGTACGGTTCGTCGAAATGCAGATGCCTTATAACGACTGCTAGGGGCACTTGGGATTTCGTCTGAAAACCGGCAACACTGGCACATGGATGTGCCGGTGAGGTGCAGATGAACAAGGATGTGAATTTGCACCGGTTGCCGGATAAAGAGATATATTGTCCGAAATTCCCGGTGCCCCTTGCAGCCGTTAGGTGGCATCTGCAATCGACGGACAGTGCAGCGATTCCGTCAAAGCAACGGAAAGACAGTTTACCATCAAGCGAAACATACACATAAGAATTGCAGGTATTTCATATCATAAAAACAAAAGGTCCTTCGATACCAAAGTTTTCCGGTATCAACTTATCTCGTTGACAATGACCTAATGTAATATACTAATATGGTAATGGAAATATAACAGAAAGTAAATACATTTTACTTCCTATTTTCAGAAAATTGAGTTATAATATATATAACTAAAAGTAATACGAGAGAGTTGTCATACGACCGTAGAGGAGGGGTGCTCATGAGACAGGAATTTACTTATAACCAGATTGCACACCTGAATGCAGCGTTACATGAACAACGCCTGCCATACCGTATTAGCTTTCATGATGCGGAGACAGCCGTTGTAGAACCGTTAGGATTTTGTGCATGTGATGGTAAAGAGGGTATGCTCAAAGCGGCAATTGAAGCATTTTTTGAAAAAGAGGGAATGACCGTAACATTCTCTGACCATTGCGAAATTATTTCACCGGGATGCCGGACTGTTTCTGTGGCAGCCTGCCAGTAGAAACAGGTGAGACCGGAAAGATGAGCAGATTAGAAGGAAGAAGCCGGAGGTCAAAAATCATTGAGATGGGAACAGATCTTTGAAAATACTTTCTCTTTTAAGTCCTCATCAGAACAGAACATTTGAATCGCTATATCCACTGCTTTCGGAGAGAGAGCAGTGGATTTTTTGAGCCATGAAATATCAGTGGCAGACTCTGTCCCTGTAAGAAAATGATTTACAATTTCATTTAACCGGTGGCAGAATTCCATCAGGGAATGATAATCATGAATCGTATCTAAAAGGTTGTGTCCATAAAGTTCCTGCTCAAAGGAACAGGTAGAAATTACCTGCATGCAAAGGTGCAGTTCACCGGTAATATCAGAAGCTTCCATCAGAATGTCCGGGCGTTTCACATAGCTTTTCATGAAAATGGACTGGGCTTTCTCATAGTCGCCATCCGCAAAACATTTTGCCAGAGATTCCCGGAGCATTCTTGTTTCATGTTTTTCACCGGACATCCCCACTATACATTCATAAGTGGAGAGGTTCTGCTTCGCAATGTAGACGGTCAGCAGAAACTCCGACAGGAATCCAAACAACCGCTTACAGTAATTATCATAGCTGCTGATATCGACCCGGCACTCCACTTCAAAGAGAATGTCAAACAGCCATTCACAGTAGGCATCAAATCGTTCCTTTGAAGTAATGAAAATATTTCCAAAATAAGTATGTACATCATGAACCATATGGTGAAAAACAGGCACATAGTCCGGGTATTTTTCAGAAATGACCTGCTCAGTAATCAGCAGATCCTTCTGATGATGGTTCTGGCTGAAACCATTAAAATACGAGGTATTTAAGGTCAGAAGCTTTGGTGTGATCATGTCATGATTCTGAAGCAGCCGCATCAGTTCATTTTCCGTGAAAATAAGTCCCTGCCTATTTATGAGATAGCGGCGGTAATGACAGATGCCGATATAATCGCAGGCATGGTAATTTTTCCAGAGCCAGTAAATGCCGGTCAGCTCGCAGAAACTTTTGTTTTTCCGGGAAATATTGTCTCCGGTATCATCTGCAAGATAGCCCAATTCCGGAGAAATTGCATGTCCGACCTGCAGAGGAACATACATGGAATCGGTGGGAGCTTCGAATTGTTTGTGGGTCATAACGAATATTTTAATGGACATAATACACCTCACAAAAACATGCTTTTCCCTTACTGTATACGCAATCGTATTCCTTGGCAAGAGCAAATCAGGGAACCAATCAACATTTTTGACATAAACTAATACGAAAGTAAGAAAGAATGGAAAGAGGTCAGCGTGAACTGCAGCAATTCAATCGAACATACCGTGGAAGCGGGGGATACATTATACAAACTTTCCCGGCAGTATAAGACGACGGTATCCTCTATTATTTTAAGCAATCCAAGGATAAATCCTTACAATTTACAGATTGGAATGAAGATAGAAATATGTCCGGGCAGAGAATACACAAGACCGGAAATGCCGGGAAATACCGAAAATTCCGGGATTTCCAATAACAATGGAAAAGGAAATTTAAAAGAACTGATGCGGATGGCATGGCTGAATCATACCTATCTGCTCCGGATGCTTTTGGTCAGCATGGCAGCGGATTTGCCGGATCAGCAGGAACTGGTTACTGCATTAATTGACAATGCAGAGGAAATAGCAGACCTTTTCGGCAGATACTATCCGGAAAATACGGTGAACAGACTCAGAGATTTGCTGGTGCGGCATGTAGAGCTTACCGGTGGACTGATCACCCAGAAAAAAGAAGGAAGAGCGAAGGATACGGAGGAGCAGGTACGCCGGTTAAATGAAAATGCAGACCGCATCGCAGAGCTTTTGGCATCTGCAACACCGGAATATGAAGAAAGTGTATTAAAAGAAATGTTCCGAATGCATGTAGACCTGACCGGACAGGAAATCAGTGAGCGGATTGCCGGCAATTATGAAAAAGATTTACAGACATTCTGGAATATCCAGCGGCAGATTATTGCCATGGCAGATTATCTTGCCAGCGGACTGGAAACAGAAGCAAAGGCATCCGGACTCCGCTAAAGCAAAGTATCATTTCTTATGGTTTCACAGGTGGATTTGCTGTGCTATAATAGAAAAACAGAGCAATGAGAAATCTCATAAAGAGTATTATAATAATATTATTGTCAGACCAAGGTATTCAGAACAGAAGATTCAGAATAAGAGGTTCAGACCAAGGCATTCTGAGCCTGAAAATAATTATGGCTGTCCGATTTGCAACTGCCGGACAGCCACAGCATAAAAAACATTAAGGAATAAAAGGAGATATAAAAAATGACACCAGAATTTTTAAACAGCACATTAGAGCATTTATATGAGAGAACCAAAGAAGGAAAGCAGCACTGGAATGTCGAGATGAAGACCAGCGAATATAAGGAGGAGTCCGAAAAACCGGTTGTAGAAGCCGACGGAAAGCAGTGGGTAGTAGATGAGTGCTATACAGCCTATTCCTGTGAAGAACATGGAAACGAATTTGTAATGATTACCTATGAAAATATTGAGACTTGCGGGGAAGAGGTGCGGAGCACCAACATGGTATTCCTGCCGGACCCGAATGTCCGCTATTTTGATTTGGACAGGCTGGCTCAGTATGCAATTCTTCCAAACCAGAAATTAATGGAGACCATTCATCAGTTATTTACCCTGTTGCTTTCTCTTCAGAAAGAAGAAAGTGCCCAGGTAGAGTGGAAAATCAGCGAATAGGAAATGACATCGCAGGCAGATTGTAATTATACACGTTTCCAGCAGTTGTTTTAACAATCTGAATAAAATTGAAAATTCAGATAATTTATACAATATATGCAATATAATAAAATAAATTTGGAAAATAATTGAGAAAATTCTAAAAACTATATTGACAAATAGCTTATAGTTAGATATAATCAAATCATCAAAAGAAACAAGTGAACGGAAACAAAGTAAGGAGGAGATTCCACCAGAAAGAGAAGGAACAAACTCATAATAATGTACGAGGAGGTCGATACCACCAGGATATTAAATCAGAACCGGACAAGCGTTTAGAAGAAGAGAAACGCAATAGTAAGAAAGGAAGGTACGGTCCAATGCAGAGCTGACAGATATTATGAAACCTAACATAATAAATAATAAAATCAGATTCAGTTCATGGATTCAGAATCGGAAGGAAAACCTGAGGTAAATACAAAAGAAAAGTGGATGGAGAATCAGAACGGCAACGTAAAGATATGGTTCCAGTCCAGCAAGACTCAGAAGCGAACGGATTCAGGAGGAAGGGTTCAAGGATTGAAGACGAAATATACGAAATGAGGTAAAAGTCCAATGGACGAAATAGTATGAAAGGGCATCATCTTAAGAAAATTTAGATGATGCCCTTTCCATGTTATGCTTCTTTTTTCTGTGCTTCAAGGGCAGCTAAGCATGCCTGAGCAAGCTGGTCACCACAGGAAGTGGATTTAAATCCGCAGGTGATTCCCTTTAATTTCTCTTCTACTTCTTCTACCGTTAATCCTTCTACTAAAGAAGAAATAGCTTTTAAATTACCGTTACATCCATTGGTAAAGGTTACATGTTTTAAAACATTTCCTTCTAAATCCAAATCAATCTGAGTGGAACAGGTTCCTTTGGTTTTGTATGTGTAATGCATAAGAAACTCCTTTCTATACTTGGGCTTGTTGTCAGGCGATTGCAAAATGAAAAATGGTGTATGATATTTTTATGAGGTGAAAGGCTCCACCTTCTTTTCCGATATGAAATATTGTAACTCTAAGCACTTTATTTTTCTTTTTGTTATATCGACGGTCTTTCCAATGTTTGACAATGATTCCAGAATTGTCCGCCGGAGTGCGGATACCTTGGCAAAGCTGCTAGGGGCACTTGGAATTTCGCTGGCAACCGGCAACACTGGCACAGGGATGTGCCGGTGAGGTGTATTTGAAC
>JBNMJI010000116.1:0-6053 GCA_050873725.1 Roseburia sp. | reverse complement strand
GCAATGAAAGATGAAAATGTTTTTTCAGATGTGTGACAAGGTCGCTGTATGGTTCGCCGACTTCAGATGCATGGTAAGGAGTGCCAGGGGCACTTAGAATTTCGTCCTTCTCCTGGCAACGCTGGCACAGGGATGTGTCAGCGAGGCGCAACTGAGCATGGATGCGAATTTGCGCCAGTTGCCGAAATATACCATATTGATATCAAAATTCTTAGCTGCACCTTGCAGTCCTTACGTTGCATCTGCAGTCGGCGGACTATACAGTGACTATGCCCAAATACCAGAAAGACAATTTACAGCAACCAAAAGCAATTCCAGGAAAAGGAGATTACAAAATGAAAACAATGAATAAAGATGATTTTGAAAAAGAAAACGTATTTGGAACCGGTATGGAAAACAGTGCCTATGCACAGTATTTTATTGGAAACTCTTTCTTAAATCCACTGACAGACCCAAAGAGCTGTCCTGTATTTCTGGCAAATGTTACTTTTGAGCCGGGCTGCCGCAACAACTGGCATATCCATCATGCCAAATCCGGCGGTGGTCAGCTTTTAATCTGCACCGCAGGAGAAGGCTGGTATCAGGAAGAAGGAAAAGAGGCTGTCAGCTTAACACCGGGAACTGTTATCACAATTCCGGCAGAAGTAAAACACTGGCACGGTGCCAAAAAGGACAGCTGGTTCTCCCACATTGCAGTAGAAGTTCCGGGAGAAGACTGCAGCAATGAATGGTGTGAGCCGGTAACCGATGAAATCTACAATAAACTGAAATAATCCGGAGGATAAGAAATCTATGAAATCACTGATTGTCTATTATTCTTATCAGCAGAATACAAAGAAAATTGCAGAGCTGATACAGGAAAAAATCGGCGGAGATATCCTTCGGATTGACACCCTTACTCCTTATGACGGCGATTACAATTCCGTTGTCAGTCAGGGACAGGACGAAGTCAACCGTGGGTATTGCCCGGAATTAAAGCCGGTTGATGCCGACTTAAGCCAGTATGATACCATCATCTTAGGCACTCCGGTATGGTGGTATACCTTTGCTCCGGCAATGCATACCTTCTTAAAGAGCCAGAACTGGGAAGGCAAAACCGTCTATCCTTTCGCTACTAACGGTGGCTGGATTGGACACACCTTTAAAGATTTTAAGGAAGCCTGCGCCGGTGCTGATGTCAAATCCGGTATGAATATCGAATTCGACCAGACAACCCTCCGCACTTCCATGAAAGAGATTGAACGCTGGATTTCCAATATCCGGTAATCATTTCTTTTACAAAGATAATTCATCTAATTTATTTTCAATAAAATGAAAAAATCCTTCTGCCACCGGCGATAATTCATTCTGACAGGCTAATCCGATTTCGATCTGCTGTGTCGGTCTCATATCACGGTGGCAGATTCCTTTATAGCTGGTAAGACTGTTTATCTGATTCATTTCCATAAAAGTCAAATTCTCTCTATCCTATGGTAAAAGCTGTACTATTCCGGCTACAATTACTGCCGGTATCGCAAACATAATAATTCCCCGGAAGAAGGAATCGATATGTACCTTTGGATTCTGATAAAGCTCCTTTTCCGGTGCACAGCTGAAGCGGATGCGGGCGGTATTTCTCCACCACAGCAAATCAATGACCACAAGGTCAAAAAGATTTACCACTTCTCCAAGTATCAGCAGATATAAGAACGCATCCAAAAAGCCATCAAATCCTACTGTATACTTTAATGCTGCACCAATAATCAGAAAAACGATAGTAAATAATACAATATTTGCTACAAATATTTTTCCAAGATGAATCTCTTTGGGTGCCAGAGCAGAAAGCTTCGCATCCTTGTATACCCGCTCCTGCACAGCCTTTGGGTAAGAGCGGAAGCCTAACATATTTTTCTCATCTGTGCCGGTCTTCCGGTAACACATCAGCCAGAACAACAAGCAACATATTACTACAACCAATCCTTTTATTAACATTTCTCTCTACTGTTCAAACCGGATATTATGTAAACGGTATACTTCGTCAAGACTTGGTACATCCAATATTACACTTTTCCCGGTATCCATCTGTTCTATGGTTTTCATGTCTTCTTTCGATAATGTAAAATCTGCTATCTGAAAATTCTGCCGGATACGTTCTTCATGCACTGATTTTGGAATGGCTATAATCTCACTCTGCAATAACCACCGCAAAATTACCTGTGCCGGAGTCTTACCATATTGTGCACCGATTGCTGCTAATGTTTCATTTTGGAAAATACCTCTTTGTCCTTCCGCAAAAGGTGCCCATGCCATGGCTTTTATATCATATTTGTTCATCACTTCCCGCAGCTCCTTCTGCTGACAGAACGGATGCAGTTCAATCTGATTTACCGTCGGCACTATGCTATGACTTAAAATCAAATCCACCAGACGGTCCGGCAGGAAATTACAGACTCCAATTGCCTTTACTTTTCCATTCCGGTACAGTTCTTCCATGGCTTCATAGCTTCCGTGATAATTTCCATATGGCATATGTATAAGATACAAATCCAGATAATCTGTCTGAAGATTCTCCAGTGTCTTTTCAAAGGATTTCATGGTTGCTTCATATCCTGCATCCTGAATCCAGACCTTGGAGCTGATAAAGATTTCTTCTCTTTTTATTCCGCTCTTTCTGATTGCATTTCCGACAGCCCTTTCGTTTCCATAGCAGGCTGCGGTATCTATCATACGATAGCCCGCCTGCAATGCAGCTTGTACGCTCTCTTCACACAATTTTTCGTCGGTAATCTGGAATACACCAAAACCCTGTAATGGCATTTCCACGCCATTATTTAATTTTATCTGATTCATTCTCATATACCTCCTGTCAGGAAAGACTCCGTCCCAAATCGTATGCCAGCTTTGGATATTTTGTCCGCTTTGTCATTGCCGGACTTCCACAGCCATAGCCGAGTACCATGCCGCAATCCTCAAAATCAAGATATCGGACCAGTGTCTTATAATGACTTTCCAATGCTTCGAAGGTCCAGTCATCGCCATTCCATGCCACCGTCAGAAGTGCAGACTTCATATGCTTTCTGCTTATACTGGAATTATAAGCGCAAAAGCGGTCTACTACAGTCTTTAACTGGGCTGACATTCCATAATAATAAAGTGGTGTGGCAAATACTATCATATCTGCCGAAAGAATCGCTTCCCGGATTTTATCATTCTCATCCTTCTGCACACATGGTCCTTCATATCCGCAGGCAACACAACCGGTACATGGTTTAATATCCATTTTGGCAACATCGAAACGCACCACACTGTGACCCGCTTCTTCTGCTCCCTCTGTAAAATGCTCTGCTAAAATATTTGTGGAACCGTTTTTGTTTGGGCTCCCCTGTAATAAAATAATTTTCAAAAAATCACCTTCTCATAAAAATATAGATGCCCCTAAGGACATCTATACTATAGCATCTCTTTTCTTTTTATGTCTAATACCTATCTTAAATTGCAAAGAATGCCTTTTTTGCATTTCTTATGCCATTCGGATTACAACATTTCCTGCTGCATTAACATCCGAAGCCTTGCGGATTGCCTGCTCTAATTCCTCTAAGGGGAATTCATGCGTAATAATGCGCTCCAAATCCCATCTGCTGGATGCCATGATTTCCTGCACATCTTTCACATCCTGCGGCATATAGCCGCCGGAGCCGATGATACTCTGCTGGGCATATGTCATATGCAGCAAATCAATGGTACGTGGTGCATTATTTACCGCTACCGAAACAAAACGGCTTTCTATTTTTCCTGCTGCTAAGAATTGTTCTAAAATGCTTTCTGCTCCCGCGGCATCCAGCCAGCAGTCAATATCCGCTGTCATCCCGGACAGAGACGGTGCTTCTCCAAAATAGTTCTTTGCCAGCTCTACAAAATCCTCTTTTGCCGGATTGCAGGTTGCAAAACCAAGCTGCTCTGCTAACCTCAGCCGATGATCCGAATAGTCGCAAATCATAACTTTATCCATTCCAAAGTACGCAAATGCTACGGCTGCCGCTATTCCAATGGTGCCACTGCCAAATACCACCGCATGCTGCCCGCCTATATAGGAATTTTCTCCCTTCTGATTTTCTCCTGTTGGAATCATGCCGCGCCTTGCTGCCCGGCATCCTACCGTAAATGGCTCAATGAGGCTTGCTAATTTATCGGAAATTTCCTCTCTCACCGGATAGAGGGAATGATTTCTTTTAGCATCCGGGATTAAAATATATTCTGAAAATCCGCCGATGGTTCCGGCTCTTTTCGTATCTCCCTTAGCATATCTTGGATAAGGGTAAACTCTTTCGCCTACCACAAAATCTTTTACATTTTTTCCTGTTTTTACCACTCTTGACACTGTCTCGTGTCCAAATTCTCCTCCCACTGTTACCTTATGACCGGTATTTGGTCCATGAGTAAATACTGCCACATCCGTTCCGCAGATACTGGAATACAGATTTTCGATTAAAACATCATTGTCTCCCAATTCCGGCATCGGAAGCTCTTTGATTTCTATCTTTTCTTTTCCGTAATAAATTCCTGCTTTCATACTACCTCTTCTTTATCTCTCCCATCACACACTGTTCCATAATCGCTATCACATGCTCCATGGAATCCTGACAATCTTCTTTTAACCACTCTTCAATAATTGCCATTAATCCATGAATATAAAAATTTGTCAGATATCCTCTGTCCTCTTTTGGAACTTCAAACCGCTCTAAAATCGGTGTCAGAACATATTGATACATGCCCTGATAGGCATCTGACATCTGTAATACTTCTGCATGCTCCACCGCTGTTTTGAATAAACGCTTATTATCCCTGATATAGGAAAGGTATGGCTGCAGGTATTCCGGTGTAATAAGATACAGCTTCTGCAGCTCACATTCCCGCAATTCCACAACCAGTCTTTCACTTTCCGGCTTAAAATAGGACAGAAATTTCTTTTGCATATACTCAATGCTTTCGGAAAGCAAATCTCCAATGGTCTCATAATGTAAATAGAACGTGGAACGGTTCACGCCCGCTGCCTCACAGATTTCTTTTACCGTAATATAGGAAAAATCCTTCTTTTCCAATAATCCTAAAAATGCCTCATCCATGCGGATTGCTGTATGAAAATATTTGCTTTCCGATTTATTCATCCCAGTATGCCTTCCTTTTCCTAATTCTCGCTGATTTCCTTTGCCAGCTCTATAATATCATACGCATACTTCTGTTTGCCACTCTGTAAGAGTTTTTTATAAATCGGATAATTGATTCCCATTCCAAGAAATCCCAGGATTCCGATGATAATTCCAAGAACAAACTGTGCGGTGCTGCCATTTCCGATGACCTTCATGGACAGACATATTCCCACGCCTGTAATCAACGCTGTAATAATTCCGAATGTATAAGTAAATACCGTTGCCGGAAGCTTGGCTTTGGCATCCAGTTTGCGAAGTGCCACCACCTTGGATGTATCCTTCGGTGCATACTCGTTTGCGAGCTGCTCTGCATAAATTTTATCTGTGTTCATTATTGATTCCTCCTTCATCTGATGGCTTTATTATAATCATGCTGCCAAAAGAACCAAACCACAGAAAAAAGAGAATGTGTTGTTTTCTGAAACTTTGTTTCCTTCTACACATTCTCTTTCTAATTTACGCTCATTTTTATTCTATTTTTTCTGTAACCGTTTCTGCAGTACACCCTTTGGGTCCTTGATTAAAAACATTACCAGCCAGATGATTAATCCCAAGACCACTACGGATATTCCCAGAAAGAAATCATTCAGCATGTCCACCGGTTCCGGTGTAAAATACGCTGCCTTTAATTCTATATACTCAACTACCGCATCTACCAGCCACATCAGTGTGGCGCCCCAGTACATAAGACTTAAGGTTCCTATGCGCATCTCGTTGGTTCCGTCCTTAAAATACCATACCAAAGTTGCAATCACTGCCGCAATGGCTGCTGTAAGTAAAGTCATTACTGAATCTCCTTACCTGCTCCGATAACCGGACGTTTCTCGATTACATTTGATACTGCTACCATGCCAACCCATACTGCAG
>JBNMJI010000115.1:0-6068 GCA_050873725.1 Roseburia sp. | reverse complement strand
GTTCAAAGAAGCATAAGTACATGGCAGCTTCCCCGTTAATCTCTACCGGGAGGCTGATTGCCGCCTGAATCTTCCATTTTTCAAAAAAGCAGGCAAATGCCGGTGGCAGTAAAGAATCTGCAGAAATCATATAAGGCTTACCATTGGTAAAAGGAAGTTCCGATGTAGCAATGCCCTGACATTTTGCAATCAATGCGTCTTCTTCGTCCAGACAGCATTCGCTTATCATGTCCGCAGTCTCGCCGTCCCGATTGATACGAAGCAACGCCGCATTACTGATTTTCAGATAACTACATACATCTGTCAGAATTTCGTCTGCAATCTTGGAAAAACCATTTTCGCTCTCTAACATCTTAACGATGGAAGTCATGACTTCCGTACGCTGTAATTCTGTCTTAATCTGCTCCTGGCTTTCTCTGTTCTTCGCAAATGCTTCCTGTGCCAGAAGCTCATCTAACTTTGTAGCAAAATACTGTTTGGATATATAGGTTAAAAAATCAAGTGAATTATAATACTGCTTTGTAGTAGTCTTCTGGATATTCTCCGGAATCTCCTTATCCGGTGTGGCTATATCAGAAAGCACGCCAATAACAATCCAGATTGCTGCAATCTTACCACCTACACGGATTGCAACGCCGCTCATTTTCAAATAATCCTCTTCCAACGGTTCTTCCACTACATCTTCCATTTCAGAGGTAATCAGTCTGTTCAACAGCACAATATGGCGCGCCATACCGACTTTTTCATGAATATAATTCAGTTCTTCCTTGGAACCATATGCCTTGGTCACAACCCCCTGTGTCTGGCTTAAGCATACACAATATAAATTATTACAGGCACAGAAACGGTCCTGTAATCCCTGAAGCACTCTTCCGTCGAGTAATTCTGCTCCAAACATTAACTCATTACTCCCCTGCATGTCCAACTTCTGCTTCATTCTGTTACCCCTTTTTACCAACTATAAATAAATAAAAACCTTCTCTTTCCCGTATACAGAACTCGTCTATCAGCCGATACTCCGTATGTCTCCGCAGCTGCTTCTTTACAAAGCCGCTCTCATTGGAATATAAAATCATATGACCGCCGTTTTTCAGGAATTTTCCTGCGCAGTCAAAGAACTGACTGTAAAAGGCATCCTGTTCTTCCCTTGTTTTCTTCCCACGCAATGGCAGATTTGTTATAATTTCATCAAACAGGTATTTATGTGTAAAATCAAAAAAATCGCGATTGATAAAATTAATCTGTCTTCCTGCCGCTTTGGCATTCTCTCTTGCCTTTATAACTGCCTCTCCGAAAATATCCAGTCCGTACATATCTCCCGCCGGCACCAGAAGGTCCCGCTCGATTAACATGGTACCAACACCGCAGCACGGATCCAATACCTGTGCACCCTTTTTCAGATAAGGTTCTGCCAGCTTCATAAATAATGCTGCATTTGCCGGATGAATGGATGCTGCAATTGCTTCCTTCCGGTAAGAAAATCTTCGCATTGGAATCGTAAATAATTTACAGGATGGATATAATGTGCCATCAGCATTTTTTGTAAGCCGCAGTTCTATTTCATAACCATCTACCGTATTTAATAACTGATGTCCGGTTAAATCCTCTAATGCAGCTGCCGCTTTCCGGATAAAGCTGCCCTTTTCTTCCGGTGCAATACCCCTTACTTCCATGCGGAAGCGAAATGGTGGATTGCCCTCATGCAGCCTGTTTAATAACTCCATAAGATTTGATTTTGCATATGCCTCTGCTACCGCTTCCGGTTCTGCAGCAATCCGGTGTCCCCCGGACAACAGCAACAGCATCTCCCGGAAAGTACGAATCTTTATCACATCCCTGAGATGTGTTGTCTTTACTTTTACACCTGCCGGAACCAGCACCGGACGATCTTTTTTTATCTGTTCTGCCGTAATCTCACGATATGCAGGATTGGTTGTCAGAAGCACTTCTACCTCTTCTTCATATCCAGTAAAACGATGCTTCTTATTCTGGTTCAGCCCACCTAACAATTTATCCAGAGCATGCAGTTCTTCCGTTCTGTGCTTCTTTTCGCTTTCTGCCGGAACTTCTGTTAACAATTCCTTGTAACGCTTCCCGAATGCGTCCTGATAAGTCTCTATATCAAGTCCATTCATTGCAGTAAGATAAGAACTTTTCACAAAGCGTGTATTCTCCCTCTGGTATGCCTCAAACAGTGCTTTTGCCGCCCCTGATTCATTTGTCTCACCCAGAATAAGTGCTGCATTTTTCCGGATTTTAGCATCTTCGGAGCTCAAAAAAGCATACAAAACCGGATGCGTTGCATGGTATTCTTTCCATTCCTTCAATGCATCCTGATTTTTTATGCTTTTCTTTAATTCTATCAGATTTTCACGTATATTCGTCTCTTCGGCCAGTGCCTTACAAATCTCTTCTAACATGTTTTTCCTTCTTACAACCAGTGGACTTTTCGTCTCTCCACTATCAATGATTTAATATTACTTGAAATCAGAAGATTTGGCAAGACTTACTCCTTGTCATTTTTTAGATTTTCCGAGGCAACTCCATTCTTTTCTATATAATCTGCCACATCCACCTTAAACTGTTTCCAGGCATCCTCATGTTCCACATAATATTTCGGACAGTTTTTTCCGGTTACGTCATAATGACGGATGACATCATCCATGGTCAGATCATATCTGCCACAAAGCCATGCCACCAGATGCACTAATGTCTGGTAGGTGGCATCGTTGAATCTTCCGGTATCGTCCGGGATACAGCATTCGATGGAAATCGTATCATTGTTCCGGTCATTGGAAGCATAGGAAATCTCTTTGCATGGGATGCATTGAATCAGTTCACCATCCAGTCCGATGACAAAATGACTGCTGGCATGGGTTTCATGGCTGTCCTTTAAGCCTTCAAAATAATCCCGGTTCTGCTGTGCCGTGGTTCCCGGATTGGCTGTATAATGCACCACAATGCCATTTACCTTATCAATGGCAAGTCCCGGTCTGGAATAATCATTTATTGTAAGCAGCTGTACATCATAATCCGGTGGATTCTCTACTACTTTGGTAATGGCTGTCTGTGTATCAGCCGATGCCGAATGGCTTCCCTTTATCCAGCGGATGAATTTTCCACCCAGTACAAATAATAAAATTGCTGCAAGAATAATTCCAAGAAGCAGCAGCATTCTCTGAATCCGCACCTGCTGCTGTCTTCTTCTGCGCCGGTATTCTGCTGCTGTATGCGGTTTCTCATGTGTATATTTTCTTCTTCCTGTTGTTCTCTTTCCTCTTCCGGTCTGACTCATTTATTTTCATCTGCTCCTGTATGCTATGTCTGTCATTTCATTCCTTACCATCATACACCAAATTTTTATTACATTTTATTAACAAAAACTTAATTTTCTTTTATGGTAATTTTACACAATTTTTTCATATCTTTTTTGTTGACATTTACCAAGAGTGAGTATATAATACAAAACGAACAGAGGGATTTGTTCAGATAATAAATTGCATAAGGAGGGATTTGTATGTTCTTAGAGCAGGATGCAGTGCTCGGTCTTTCCAAGTTCGTAGCAAAATACGAAGCTTATGTAAGAGAGATGAAAGCACAGAAGAAAGAACCTGTTACCATGTTAGCTTATCTGGTAGAAATGGTTCAGTAGACCAGTTGACCAAACGGCGCTTCATAGCCGCCGCTTTCCGTCACTGGTCTATTTTTTTATTCTTTTCCGCATGCTTCCGGAAATAAGAAATCACAAAAGGAATGCTGATGATTGCAGTCAGACCGTCAGACAATGCCTGCGTAATCTCAACCCCTGTCACTCCCATCCATTCCGGCAGCCATAAAATCAGCGGAAGAAAAATGATTCCCTGACGGCATGCCGACAGAAAAGCTGCCTTTCCCTGCTGTCCGATTCCCTGAAACAGCATATTGCTTAATATTCCTATGGGAATCAAGGGAAGTACCAGACACTGACTCCGAAATGCATAGCTGCCAATTCTGATTACCGCTTCTTCTTTTAAAAAGAATTCCATCATCACCGGTGCCAAAAGAAATCCTGCTACGCCGATTCCTGCCGCTGCTATGGTACTGCTCCACAAAGTGAAAACAAATGCCTGTTTTAACTTTTTTCCATTTTTTGCTCCAAACTGATACCCTGCCACCGGCTGAAAGCCCTGACCATAGCCGATAAAAAGACTGAAAAATACCATAAACATTCTGCCGGTTACTGACATTGCCGCAACGGCATCTGCTCCATATCTTACCGCCTGCCGGTTTAACAATACTGCTGCCACGCTGGCAAGCCCCTGCCGGCAAAGCGATGGCAGCCCGTTTTTTATAATGCTTCCAAAATCTTTTATGTTAAAATATTTCTTTCCGCGCCATTTCTTTTCACACTGCCTTTTTTCACTTTGTTTCTTTCCACGCAGTCTGATTCTGCCATGCCAGAAACAGCATCCCAATATAATTGCTGCAACTCCCTGTCCAACAAGTGCCGCTAATGCGGCTCCTTTTACTCCCAGATTTAATGGAAACAGAAACACCGGTGTCAGTATAATATCAAGGATTCCACCGGTTACAATGCCTGCCATGGATGCTTTCGCCCTGCCCTGTGCCCGAAGAAGTGTGCTAAGTACCAGCGTCTCTATGGTAAAGGGTGCCGACAGCAATACAAAGATGGCATATTCTCTTGCATATGGAAGCAGTTCTGTCGTTGCGCCGGAAAGCTTCAGCAAAGGAGTCAAAAAAATCAGGCCTGCGCCAAGACTTATGAGTCCAAGCATCAGCCCTGACATAATTGCTGCATTTGCAATCTGCTCTGCCTGCTCTTTTTCTTTCTTTCCAAGCAGCCTTGATACAAGACTTCCGGCTCCCATGCCAACGGCATAACCCACTGCCTGTATCCATGCCACCAGTGCAAATGTAATTCCCACTGCTCCGGTTGCCCTGCTGCCAAGTCTTGTTACAAAAAAGGTATCCACGATACTGTAAGCAGAAATTACCAGCATACTAAGTACTGTAGGCGCTGCCAGTGATAAAATGATGCGATGCACCGGTTCTGTTTCCATTTTCTGTTCCAGATTCTTATTGCTCATAAGACACCTCACTGTCCGATGGAACATATTTATAACCGACTCCGTGCACCGTTATGATATACTGTGGCCGTCTGGGATTCTTTTCAATTTTCTTGCGGATGCTCTTGATATAAGAATCTATGGTTCTGTCATAGCCATCAAAGGCATCCTCTAACGCATAAGTAATCAGCTGATTTCTGCTATATACCCGGTGGGGAGATTTCACCATGGTATATAATATTTTATATTCATTGGGTGTCAGATGAATCTTTTTCCTGCCTCTTCGGATGCAATGATTATCCACTTCTAAGATGCAGTCCGTTCCAATCTCAATCTGACTTCCCGCACGTCTGTCTTCTTCGTATACAATGCGGTAGCCCTCTTCTAAAAGCTGCTGGCAGAGTTCCTGGGGCATTCTGCCTTCTGACTCCTGAATGATAATGGTTCCCTTTGTTCCCATATATCTTCAATCCTTCCTGCTACAATCTTTTCTAATCCATAATCTTTTCTAATTTATAACCTTTTCTATTGTAGTCAGTATCTCCACGGATGAAAATTTTTATTCTCTTTATACGATTCTCCGGATGGAAAGAATCGTCCGGTAATTCGCATTTGATACTTTGATTCCGGTCTTTGCTGAACTGGCATGCACAATCTGTCCATTTCCGATATAGATTCCAATATGACCGGAATACCAGATTAAATCTCCCGGCTGCGCTTCTGCCAAGGATGCCACTGCGCTTCCGTAGGCTCCCTGCTCCCCGGAGGTTCTTGGCAGATTAATCCCAAAATTCTTGTATACACTCTGCACGAAGCCGGAACAGTCCGCCCCATTCGTAAGGCTGGTTCCACCATATACATATGGATTGCCTACAAACTGCAATCCATAATTTGCAATCTGCTGACCCAAACCGGCATTAGAAGCAGACGCTCCTGTTCCGCTGTTTCCGGATACAGAAGTTCCGGCTGTTGAAGCTCCAGATGTTGAATTTCCTGCTGTTG
>JBNMJI010000114.1:0-6107 GCA_050873725.1 Roseburia sp. | reverse complement strand
CACAAATCAGTTTTGCTACCGGAATGCCCATATTTTTTGCATAAAACGCTGCCAGGATATTTCCAAAATTACCGGTAGGCACTACGATATTAATTTTCTCGTCTTTTGCGATCACGCCGTTTGCATATAATTTTGCATATGCATATACATAATAAACAATCTGAGGAACAAGACGTCCGATGTTAATGGAGTTTGCAGAAGAAAACTGATATCCGGCCTTGTCCATTAATTCTGCCAGTTCTTTATCAGAAAACATTTTCTTAACGCCGGTCTGTGCCTGGTCAAAGTTACCATGGATACCAACTACATGTGTATTAGCACCCTTCTGGGTAACCATCTGTTTCTCCTGAATCGGGCTGACACCATTCTTTGGATAGAATACAATAATCTTAGTACCCGGAACATCTGCAAATCCTGCTAAAGCAGCTTTTCCTGTATCTCCGGAAGTTGCTGTTAAAATAACAATTTCATTCTTTACATGATTTTTCTTTGCTGCAGTTGTCATAAGGTAAGGCAGAATGGATAATGCCATATCCTTAAATGCAATTGTTGCTCCATGGAAAAGTTCCAGATAGTATGCACCATCTGCATCTACTAACGGAGCAATCTCCTCTGTATCAAATTTAGAATCATATGCACTGTTGATACAATGTTTTAACTCTTCTTCTGTAAAGTCTGTTAAGAAAAGCTTCATTACTTCATAAGCAGTCTCCTGATAGCTCATCTTTGCCAGGGTATCCATATCAACGTCAAGCTTTGGTAATGAATCCGGCACAAATAAACCACCGTCTCCTGCAAGACCTTTTAAAATTGCCTGTGAAGCTGTTGCCTTCTCATTTGAGTTTCTTGTACTTGTGTAAATCAAATCCATTTCTTTGTCCCTCTTTTGCTCTCTGCATAAAATTTGTTCTGTCTTTCATTATATAAGAATCTGCTATTTACTGTCAATAACTTATCCCAGAATAATTCCATGTATTCCCATTGTCCATAGACTCAAATAAAATTCCATCCGTTTCTCCCTGTGCTGAAATAACTTTTATCATAAGTTTTCCATCTTTCTGCTGTGGCATCTTGCAATAATCATAATCCGATATCGTAAAACCGTACTGGGCTGCGGTATCCGGAAGTTCTGTCACTTCATCCATCGGCAGTTCTATCACGGAAAATGTTTTTCCGCCATCCTGGGTCAGATATAGTGTGGAATAATCACCCGACGCTCCAGCCAATCCGATAACGCCCAGATTTTCATTATAAAATTCTATTCCTTCTGCCACACCACTATTTCCACCAAATGGGTCAGCATTTAGCTGATTCCAGCTTTGTCCGCCGGCCTTTGTAAATTCAAGTTCATAAAAACGGCTTCCTGCAGCAGCATCTGCCACCAATAGCCGATAACCGCTATTTTTATCCAGGAAAAAATATACGCTTCCATCTTCCCTGTTTTCCGTCCATGGAGTACTGTCTCCGTTCTCTTCCGCATCATTGCCGGCTGCGGCATCGTTATCTGCATTTCCGCTACCGTCTGCCGAGCCATCTCCTGAGTTGTTTTTTGCTTCATTAATCTGTTCCTGCCGGTTTTGCTGGGCTAATACAGACTCACTGATATATTGAGGATTTATAATATAAGTTGTGGTTTTGTCCGTATTTTCATCTCCAGCAACAGAAAATGTAACTGCAAAACCTGTGATTTCTCCGCCATATTCCAACTGACTTAATATTGCATCTTCCGTGGTTACCATCTGCAGACGATCTGCACTGGTAAAGCTGCTTTTTCCAGCATAATTCATTTCAAAAGTATGACTCTTTGTTTCTTCCGACCAGTTGTCAACCAAATCCCTCACATGTACATTACCAAGCAATTCAAAAAGAGGTGTCAGGCGCATATCATCTTCATAATCTGTCTCGGCATAATTATCAATGTACACTGTCATTTTGCTGCTCTTCTTCCGGTTATAGTCCACAAGATAGGTTTTCGTTTTTCCATCCGCATCCTCGCCGTAGAAAAACGTGTCTATTGTCGCAATTTCTCCGGTTGCATAAAATGTGATATCAAGACGATTGACCAGATAAATTTTCTCCGGAAGCCCGATAGCATCATCCAGATCTTCAAAAATTCCAGCGGCGTTGTCTTCGAAAAAATTATCATGCTTTAATGCAACTTTTACTTCATCACTCTTTTCAAAACGTGACGAGGTCTTTATAAAATATAAACCAGCAAGACAGGTTATAAGAAAAATCCCTCCAACCGTTAGCCATAATTTATAATTTTGTCCTGTTTTCATTTTTTCCCGATTCAAGAAAAATGCTCCTTTCTTCCCACCATTGTTTTTGTCCAATAGCGCAGCCAGTTATTTCCAGTATTTCTGTCATTATCATTTATTGTTATCATAGCATATTTTTCATTTCAAAAGTTTGATATTTTCTTAAGATATTTTCCTGTTTTCATGCTTTCCTAAAAATGTTATACTCAAAGAAATGCTTATCGCAAGAGTCTGCCACTTGCAGTTTCTTACAGATGATTTGCAACTAGGAACTTTAGAAATGTGAGGAATTAACATGCTTTCCGGTGCTTTTTTAGCCACTGCCAAAGACGGAACCATCTATTATCGTTCCAGTCTTACCTATAAAAGAAAACACATCAGTCTTGGAAGCTTTCCATCTGAAGAAGAAGCTCATCTTGCTTATAAAGAAGGGACTTCTCTGCTTTCTGTGCCAGAAATTACGTTAGAAAATTATACCTCACATATTAAGAAGCTTGATTATACCAAAGCGGTTACGCTTTTAAATTTCCGGGATAACGGTGTCTATATTAAGAATCCGATTTATCTTCGACAGAATTACTTCCTTTATTTTCTCTCGCCACAGGCAGAGTACAAATTTGATATTGACGATTTATTTTTCTACTCCAGTCACAAAATTATGCAGCGTGGCGGCCGGCTTTTTGTGAATGAATACGGGATGCAGACCGGGATTCTCTCCCGCTACGGAGTCCGGAATCATGCCGTTCTTGATGTAGATTATTCTTTCGCTAATGGTGACCCTTACGATTACCGCTATGCCAATATTATCGTCATCAACCGCTACCGTGGAGTTTTCCAGACAGAACGTAATGGAATCGTCCGTTATCAGGCTTTTATTCATATCAACGGCAATTATTCTATTGGCACTTATTCTTCCGAAGAAAAAGCTGCCATTGCCTACAACAAAGCTGTTGATCTGGCAAAGGCAGCCGGTATTCATAAAAATTTTGAAGAAAATTATATTACAGAGTTATCCGCAAGAGAATATGCAGAAATTTATACCAATCTTAAAATTTCTCCGAAATATATAAATTATCTTGCTACACGTTCTGCTATTTCTGATTGATGTAGTTTACCAGTCCCTCGCAGTCGATAATCTTCTGCATAAATGGCGGGAATGCCTGACCCTGGAAGCTCTTTCCAGTGGTTTTATCAGTAATGACTCCTGTATCAAAGTTTACTTCTACATCATCTCCTGCTTTGATTTCCAAGGCTGCTTCCTTACATTCAATAATCGGAAGTCCGATATTGATTGCATTACGATAGAAAATACGTGCAAAAGTTTCTGCTATAACGCAGCTTACACCAGCGGCTTTGATAGCGATTGGCGCATGCTCTCTGGAAGAACCGCATCCGAAGTTCTTCTCTGCTACAATAATATCTCCTGCAGATACTTTATTTACAAATTCCTTATCAATATCTTCCATACAATGTAAGGCAAGTTCCTTTGGGTCGGAAGAATTCAAATATCTTGCCGGTATAATAACATCCGTGTCTACGTTGTCACCGAATTTAAATACTTTTCCTTCTGCTGCTTTCATGTTCTAATCCTCCTATACTTCTTCCGGGCTGGAAATCTTTCCTGTAATTGCACTTGCTGCTGCAACTGCCGGGCTTGCCAGATAAATTTCTGAATCTACATGTCCCATACGTCCTACAAAGTTACGGTTGGTTGTAGATACGCATCTTTCATTCTCAGCAAGAATTCCCATATAACCGCCAAGACAAGGTCCGCAGGTCGGTGTGCTGACAATGGCACCTGCTTCAATAAAGGTTCTGATATATCCGGCTTCCATTGCATCCAGATAAATCTGCTGTGTTGCAGGAATTACAATAACACGCAAACCTTTCTTTACTTTCTTTCCTTTCAGGATAGAAGCTGCAATCTTAAGGTCATCTAATCTTCCGTTGGTACAGGAACCGATTACTACCTGATCAATGGCAATATCTCCTACTTCATCAATCGTCTTTGTATTTTCCGGAAGATGTGGAAATGCTACCGTTGGACGAAGTGTGCTAAGGTCAATGGTATATTCCTCATCATATACTGCATCCTCATCTGCTTCATAAACTTTATAAGGGCGTTTGGAATGCTCTTTCATATATGCTTCTGCTTTCTCGTCTACCGGGAAGATTCCGTTCTTTCCTCCGGCTTCAATTGCCATATTTGCAATGGTAAAACGATCATCCATGGAAAGATACTGGATACCATCTCCTACGAATTCCATAGATTTATATAATGCTCCATCCACACCAATCATTCCGATGATATGTAAAATAACATCTTTACCGCTAATCCATGGTGCAGGTTTTCCTGTGATATTAAATTTAATAGCGGATGGTACTTTAAACCATGCTTTTCCGGTTGCCATTCCTGCCGCCATATCGGTACTTCCAACACCGGTTGAAAATGCTCCCAATGCTCCATAAGTACAGGTATGTGAATCTGCTCCGATAATAACATCTCCTGCAACAGTCAGTCCTTTTTCCGGAAGAAGTGCATGTTCAATACCCATTTCTCCTACATCGAAGTAGTTGGTGATTTCGTTTTTACATGCAAATTCTCTGACACATTTACAATGCTGTGCAGATTTGATGTCTTTATTTGGTACAAAGTGGTCCATAACCAGTGCAATTTTATCCTTATGGAACACTCCGTCTACTTTCATTTTCTCTATCTCATGGATAGCCACCGGTGAAGTGATATCATTTCCCAATACCAAGTCTAAGTCTGCTTCAATCAACTGGCCAGCCTGAACAGAATCAAGTCCCGCATGTGCCGCAAGAATCTTCTGTGTCATTGTCATTCCCATTTGAAATTCCTCCTGAAATTAAATCATTTTTTCTATACTGTTGCTATTATAGCACAGCTAGTGGTATAATGGAAATACATATTAAACATATTTATTATGATTTTTAGTTATAAACACGGAGGGACCTATAAATGTTGCAGAGTTTATCCAGTTACCGTATTTTCTATACCGTAGCTAAGACGCAGAATATATCAAAGGCAGCCAAGGAGCTTTATATCAGCCAGCCTGCCATCAGTAAATCCATACAGAAATTAGAAGAAAGCTTAGGCTGCGAATTATTCCGCCGCAGCTCCCGTGGTGTATTGCTGACCGAAGAAGGGGAACTTCTTTTTACTCATGTCAGTGCCGCTTTTGAAACCTTAACCTTAGGGGAAGACAAATTAAAGAACTCCTTAGAGCTTGGTGTCGGCCACCTGAAAATCGGTGTCAGCTCCACCCTCTGTAAATACATGCTTCTGCCTTATTTAAAGGAATTTACGAAACGATATCCCCATATCAACATTTCTATCGTATGCCAGGCTACCAACGAATCCTTACAGATGTTAGAAGAAAACAAAATTGATATCGGTCTGATTGCAAGACCGGAAAACCAGAAGACTTTAAACTTCAGCTATGTGGCTGAAATCGAAGATATTTTCGTTGCAACGGAAGCTTACTTAAATGTGTTGAATGCACGGGGCATCTCTTCCGATGAAATCTTACAGAATTCTACGCTGATGCTTCTCGATAAACACAATATGACCCGTCAGTATATTGATGATTATCTGCAGGAAAATAAAATTGAGACCAGAGACTTAATTGAGGTTTCCACCATGGATCTCTTAATTGACTTTGCAAAAACCAACCTGGGGGTTGCCTGCGTCATCCGCCAGTTTGTCCAGAAAGAACTGGCAGACAAAGAGTTATTAGAGATTCCGCTTGGTTTCCCGATACATAAACGTGAAATTGGATTTGCTTATAAGAACACCTTAAAGCCTTCGAAATCTTTGGAATT
>JBNMJI010000113.1:0-6130 GCA_050873725.1 Roseburia sp. | reverse complement strand
CCAATATAAATAATACTAGACAGATTTGTCCAATAGCGTAAATACGGCATTTTCTCGCTTTGTGTCGTGTTATGTTTAGTAGAATAATATTACTCTGTCAATGAAAGGAGGAAACAGTATGGATCAGAAAAAGATTGGACGTTTTTTAAAAGAACTTAGGAAAGAAAAGGATATTACACAGGAACAGCTTGCCGAAAAGATAAAAGTTTCAGGCCGAACGGTTTCTAGATGGGAAACAGGTTCTAATATGCCTGATATTAGTTTGTTGGCTGAATTGGCTGATTTTTATGATGTTAGTATACCTGAAATCATTGATGGAGAAAGGAAAAGCGAGAATATGAATGAAGAAGTAAAAGAAACAGTATTGAAATTATCTGATTATACAGAGACAATTAATCAAAAAATTAAAGGAAGGTTATTTGTACTTACGGTTATTGCAATAATAGGAATGATTGCGTTCGTGATTATTGAATTTACAGGACTAGATACACCTGGAAGTGTCTATGAAAGAGTAGCAGGTGCAGGTCTTGGGTTAGATTGCGGTATGTTAATAGTCCTTGCAATGTATTTTTCTGGGCTTTTAGGAAAGATTAAGGCAAGACGAGAAATGAAACGAAAGTACAACTGTAAATAAAAAGTCTGATAGACCGTAAAATTCCAGGTTTGGAGGAACAATATGGTACGAAAAGCAGAAAAACAGGATTTAGAAATACTGGCAAATTTAGCAGTACAAATGTGGGACAGCCATTCGGTCAGTGAACTGATTGTTGAATTTTCAGAAATTATGGAAAAAGGAAACTCTCAATTCTTTTTGAAATATGAAAATGATATTCCAATTGGCTTTGCACAATGCCAGTTGCGGTATGATTATGTAGAAGGAACAAAAACCAGTCCGGTTGGATACTTAGAGGGAATTTTTATAAAAGAGGGTTATCGGAATAAGGGGTATGCGAAAGAACTATTAGCAGAGTGATTATTTGCTTTACCAAGACATTATAAAAGAATGCAGAGAAGTAGTTTATAGAGATACTTCTCTGCATTTTTGCTGTCGGGCATCCGAAAGAGGCTGCCGGTGGCAAGTCCGGTAGGTAAGTTATGGTACATCTTCCGCAGAAGCAGCAGGCTCACAGATTGATTTCCGGGTGGCAAGATTTGCAAGCGTATCACTTAATACCACCAGGTCTGCAGCAAGGAGCGTAAGTTCATCGGTCGACAGGCATTCGGACAACTGGCAGGAAATTGTGGAGAGGTAAAAAAGATTTGTACAGTTTGACATAGCGGTTGACCATAAGATATTTATGATATGGTATGCAACTGTCAGAGAAAATGTGTATAATAAAAGAAATAACTTCCGATAGATAATTGGTAAAAGGGAATGAAAGGAATCAAATATGAAAACACTGATTGTAGTAGATATGCAGAATGACTTTATCGATGGTTCACTTGGAACCAGAGAGGCACAAGAAATTGTACCGAAGGTAAAAGAGAAAATCAAAGAGTATCAGGAGCGTGGGGACGAGATCATTTTTGCCAGGGATACCCATCAGTCAGATTATCTTAGTACACCGGAGGGAAAGAAGCTTCCGGTGGAGCATTGCATTGAAGGAACAAAGGGCTGGGAGATTGCAGAAGGCTTGGAGGTGCCGGGATGCAGCTGTATTAATAAACCGACCTTTGGATGGACACACTGGTCGGAGAGAAACTTTGAAGAAATAGAATTATGCGGTCTTTGTACGGATATCTGTGTGGTATCCAATGCCTTGATTTTGAAAGCAGAATTTCCGGATGTAGAGATTACGGTAGATGCTACATGTTGTGCCGGAGTGACGCCGGAATCCCATGAGGCAGCGCTTACTACTATGAAAATGTGTCAGATTCATGTAATTGGAGAATAGAAAAGGCGTAATAATTCCAAAAGAATCCCTCCGACGCTTGAACGTCGTTCGTTTTTTGAGTATAATCGTTTCGTAAGGAAGGTGACAGATATGAAGGATACAAGAGTTGATATTTATCATGGAGTAACACCAATTAAGGTAAAACCGTATGAGCACAATGTAAAATATTATGAGACAGACCAGATGGGGATTGTGCATCACTCCAATTATATCCGTTGGATGGAAGAGGCACGCATGGACTTGATGGATCAGATGGGCTTCAGCTATAAACAGATGGAAGACCAGGGAATTATCAGTCCGGTGCTGTCGGTACAGTGTGAATATAAGAGCATGGTGCGATTTGGGGATACCGTTGTCATTGAAACAGCCATTGCAGGTTACAATGGAATCAAACTCAGTGTCCGCTATCGTATGACAGATAAAGCGACCGGAGAGCTTCGTACCATTGCAGCCAGTGAGCACTGCTTCTTAGATCGTAATGGTAAGCCGATTTCCTTGAAACGGTCATACCCTGAAATAGATACAAAATTCTTCCAGATGATGGATGAGGAAAGTTAGGATAAGATGAGCGAAAAATTAGTTCTGATCGATGGACACAGTATATTAAACCGGGCATTTTTTGGATTACCGGATTTGACCAATGCAGAGGGACTTCATACCAATGCAGTATATGGTTTCTTAAACATTTTATTTAAAATATTAGAGGAAGAGCAGCCGGAGTATCTTACGGTTGCTTTTGATGTGCATGCACCAACATTCCGTCATAAGATGTTTGATGCATACAAGGGAACGAGAAAACCGATGGCAGAAGAATTGCGGCAGCAGGTACCGCTGATGAAAGAAATGCTGCGTGCCATGGGAGTTACGGTAATTGAAAAAGAAGGCTTGGAAGCAGACGACCTATTGGGAACCATAGCAAAGCGCAGTGAGGCAGCAGGCTATGAAGTGTCTGTAGTGTCCGGAGATCGGGACTTATTGCAGCTTGCCAGTGACCACATTAAGATCCGGATTCCAAAGACCAGGCGGACCGGAACGGAAATCGAAGATTATAATACCAAAGAGGTATTGGAAAAATATCAGGTTACACCATTGCAGTTTATTGATGTAAAGGCGCTGATGGGCGATACCGCAGATAATATTCCGGGTGTACCGGGAATCGGCGAAAAGACAGCCACGAACCTGATTGTGGCATATGGCAGCATTGAAAATGCATATGCCCATGTAGAAGAGATTAAGCCAAACCGTGCGAAAGAGATGTTAAAAGAGCATTATGATATGGCACAGTTGAGTAAGACACTGGCTACCATTAAGATAGATGCAGACATCCCATATGATATCAGGGAAGCAAGAATTGGCAATTTATATACACCGGAAGCTTATATGATGTGTAAGCGTCTGGAATTTAAGAATCTTTTGAAACGGTTTGAAGTGGACACACCGGTAAATACCGGAGAGGAAAACTTTAAACGAATCGAGGATTTTGCTGGGGTAGAAGATTTTTTTGAAAAGGCAAAGAAGCAGCAGGCAGCAGGCTTCCAGTTGATTTATGAAAAGGATGTTGTGCTTGGACTTGCAGTTGCATGCACAAAAGAAGATGTGGCATATATTCCGGTTGCGGGATTTGTGACAGAGCAGTATCTATTCGAACAGAGCAGACAGCTTCTTGCAGCAGGCGTAGAGCTTTGCACCTTTGATTTAAAAACACAGCTTAAATGGATAGAAGCCGATGAAAAGAGTCATATTTTTGATGTGAAAATAGCAGCTTATTTATTAAATCCATTGAAAAATGACTATGCTTATGAAGATATTGCAAAAGACTATCTTGATTTGATGGTGCCATCGAAAGAGGATTATCTTGGAAAGAAAGATTTTGTCACATCATCGGAAGAAAAGCCGGAAGAATTCTTGAAAATGGCATGTTATCAGGCATATATTAATTTAATGGCAAAAGAGCCGCTGGCAAAGCAGTTAGAAGAAGAGGGCATGAAAGAACTCTTTGATAAAATAGAAATGCCGCTGGTATATACCTTATCTGATATGGAAAAGGAAGGCATTGCTATTGATGCAGATGCCTTAAAAGAATATGGAGAGAATCTTGCAGTATCCATAGATAAAATTGAAAAAGAAATCTATGAAGAAGCCGGTGAGACCTTTAATATCAATTCACCAAAACAGCTTGGTGTGATTCTTTTTGAAAAATTGCAGATGCCAAATGGCAAGAAGACCAAGACCGGATATTCTACTGCGGCAGATGTATTGGAAAAGCTGGCACCGGATTATCCGATTGTATCAAAAATATTAGAGTACCGTCAGTTGACCAAATTAAAATCCACATATGCCGATGGACTGGCTGCATTTATTGCAGAGGACGGACGGATTCACAGTACATTCCAGCAGACCATAACAGCCACCGGACGGTTAAGCAGTACAGACCCGAATTTACAGAACATTCCGATTCGAATGGAATTGGGACGGCTGATTCGTAAAGTGTTTTTACCGAGAGAAGGTTATGTATTCTTAGATGCGGATTATTCCCAGATAGAGCTTCGTCTGCTGGCGCATATGTCAGGAGATAAAAATCTGATTGATGCATATAAGCATGCAGAAGATATTCATGCGATTACTGCATCCAAGGTATTTCATGTGCCGTTCGAAGAAGTAACGCCACTGCAGCGAAGAAATGCAAAGGCGGTAAACTTTGGTATCGTCTATGGAATCAGTTCCTTCGGATTAAGTCAGGATTTAAGTATTACAAGAAAAGAAGCAGAACAGTATATTAAGAGCTATTTTGAAACTTATCCGGGAATCAAGACATTCTTAGACGGACTGGTAGAGGATGGCAGGACAAAAGGCTATGTCACAACCATGTTTGGCAGAAGAAGACCGGTGCCGGAGTTATCCTCCAGTAATTTCATGCAGCGTTCCTTTGGAGAACGTGTGGCAATGAATGCACCGATTCAGGGTTCCGCAGCAGATATTATTAAAATAGCCATGATTCATGTACATGACCGCCTGAAAGAGGAAGGCTTGAAATCAAAACTGATTTTACAGGTACATGACGAACTTTTGGTTGAGACCTTTAAAGAAGAACAGCAGCAGGTAGAGAAGATTTTGAAAGAAGAAATGCTTCATGCAGCAGACCTTGCAGTAACCTTAGAGATAGATATGCATGCCGGAAATAACTGGTACGAAGCAAAATAGGATAAGGCAGAAATTATGAAATTTATCGGAATTACCGGAGGCGTAGGAGCCGGAAAAACAGAAATATTAAAATACCTTGCCAGCAGAGAAGATACGAAAGTAATGCTGGCGGATGATATCGCAAGAAAACTTTCCGAGCCGGGACAGTCCTGTAACGAGAAATTGCAGGAGCTGTTTGCGGGAACAGATGTTTTTGATGAAAAGGGGCAGATGAACCGTCCGAAGGCAGCAGCCATTATTTTCAAGGATGAAGCCAGGCGGAATGGAATGAATGAAATTTTGCATCCGGCAGTAAAGGAATATGTGCTTCATGTATTAGAGCAGGAAAAGGAAGAAGGCAGGCTTCGTTATCTGGTATTGGAAGCGGCATTATTAATCGAAGAACATTATGATGAAATTTGCGATGAATTATGGTATATTTATACTTCAGAGGAGAATCGCAGAGCGAGGCTGAAGCAGTCGAGAGGCTACAGTGATGAAAAAATCAGTGAAATGTTTGAAAGCCAGCTTTGCGAGAACGAATACCGCAGACATTGCAAAGTGGTAATTGATAATAATGGTACGACGGAAGAAACCATTGCACAGGTAAGAACGATAATAGAGAATGAGGGAGAAAATACCAATGGATAATGCAGAACAGAATGCAAATCAATTTGTATTTGGCTTGGATATCGGAACAAGAAACGTAGTTGGAACAGTTGGATATCGGGAAGGCAAAGACTTCTATGTGGCAGCCCAGTATATGAAAGAGCATGAAACCAGAGCCATGCTGGATGGTCAGATTCATGACATCGGAAGAGTGGGCAGAACCATTGCAGAAGTAAAAGCAGAATTAGAAGGGCAGTTAGAGGCAGAGCTTACCGATGTCTGCATTGCTGCCGCTGGCCGTGTACTGAAAACCGTGACCACCAGCGTGGAATATGAATTCACAGAAGAGACCGTAGTAACTGCAGAACATATACATACTCTGGATTTACTGGGAGTAGACCGTGCCCAGCAGATTTTAAAAGAGAGGAATGATACCCGTTACGAAT
>JBNMJI010000112.1:0-6131 GCA_050873725.1 Roseburia sp. | reverse complement strand
GGCACTACATCCATAGCACATACGAACAGGAGCATTCAAATGAAAGAAACAGACAAACGATACGAGGCGAACCGCCAGGTAAAATTAAAGATTGCCCGTGCCCTGACCAAACTCATGGACACCAAAGCATTTTCCGATATATCCGTAACCGATATCATCACCACTGCCGGAGTAGCAAGAGCTTCCTATTACCGGAATTTTCATTCCAAGGAAGAAGTCTTAATTAAGATTACAGACGATATTATGGAAGAATACCGAAAGCGGGCAAGAAAGCTTGAAAATGACTTTTTCAGTTATGATGCGATTTTACTGATTTTCCGGTATTTTAAGACCTACAAGAAATTTATTTTAAGTGTATATAAGGCAGGTCTTGCATACATTTACTTAGACCTTTTTGATCAGGAATTAGAAAATCATATGGGTGACATGCCTTATAATGATATTCACCGGTATAAAGTCTACTTCTATTCCGGTGCGCTTTATAATGTTTTCTTAAAATGGCTGCAAAACGGAATGAAGGAGCATCCTTCCGCTATGGCTGCCATGGTGACGGAAATGTTAGAGCAGGGTGCCTACCCGCTAGCTTAACTGCCAGCGGACATGGCTTCCTTCTTCATCTTTTGTAATAAGAAGCTGGTCTTCCATTTCCTGTTTTAGTTCTGTTACATGAGAAATGATTCCGATGAGCTTTGAGCCGCCTGCCATCTCTTTCAATACACGGACTGCCTGCTCTCTTGCATGCTCATCTAAGGAACCAAAGCCTTCATCAATAAACATCATATCAAGATGTATGGCAGCAGAAGTTTCCTGAATCTCATCTGCCATACCAAGTGCCATGGACAGTGCTGCCATAAAGGATTCTCCACCGGAAAGTGTCCGGACTTCCCTCTCTTTTCCGGTTACATTGGAATATACCATAAGGTCAAGTCCCCTGTTTTTTCCAATTGCAGCCTTCTTTTCATCAAACATTCTAAGTTCAAACTGTCCTGCTGACATTTCTTCAAAACGACGGTTTGCTGCATAAAGAATTCTCTTTAGATAATAACGTTGCACAAAGGTCTCTAAATCCATACGGCTGCCGGACACATTCCCGGATATCATCGTATAAAGCCGTGTTATGCGGTTGTGCTGCTCTAATACCTGCTGCCGCTCGCTCCATATTTCTTCTACCGCTTCTAAGATTTCCGTATCCTTCTGGTTGGAAATCTCCCACTCATTGACTGCCCGGCCTGCAATCTTACTCTGCTCCTCCGCTGCCTTAAGTTCCTCTGACAGCTTCTCTATATCCGGTTTTTCTTTCTCTCCTACAGCTTCTTTTGCTGTCTCATAGCGGCTCTGATACATCGTCCTCTGATTCTGATAATCTTCCCTTTTCTGCCGCATCTCTTCCATGGCATCCAGTGAATACTGTTCTACCAGCGTCTGCCATTCCAGTTTGGAAATGTCTTTTTCTTCTATATATAAATCATATTTTTGCTGCTTTTCTTCTGCTTCCTTTTTCCGTTCCGGAAGTTCTCTTTCACAACGGACAATTCCTGTCTGTGTACCGGTTTTCTCTTCCTCTAAGCGGCTCTTTTCTTTATCAACCTTTGCATATGCACTTTCTGCCGTAGACTTCTTCTCCTGTGCTTCTGCTAAAACATCATCCGCTTCTTTTTCGGATGCATAGTCAAGCGTACGGTTACGCTCTGTGTAAGCCGCCTGACAACGGTCAAACTGCTCTTTTGCCAAAAGCTTCTTTTCCGTTGCTTCTGTCTCTTCTTTTTGAAGGGCAGTCTTTTTTGCTTCTGCATCTTCTAATTTCTGGGATAGTTCCTTCTGCTTTTTTATCTCCTGTGAAAGTGTTTCCTCTTCTTTTGCAAGCTCTTTCTTTCGTGTAACAAGCCAAGATTCTATTTCATCATCGGCTGCCGGGTGTGCTTCCTTTCCAAAGGCTTCTATTTTCTTCCGGCACTTTTCCTGTCTTTCTGCTAACTCTTTCTCCCGGTTCTCTCTTCTTACGTGACATGCACCGGCTTCTGTAGATGCTGCTTCTTGCTTCTGCTGTAACTTTGCAACCTTTTCTTCTAAAGTTTCTAACATTTCCCGGCTTAATTCTTCCTGCATTTCTACTGCGATGCATGGCTTTGGATGTTCCATGGAACCGCAGACCGGACAAGGCTCTCCCTCTTTTAATTCCTTTGCTAAAATGCCTGCCTGCGCATCGAAAAATCGTTTACGATACACTTCATATTCCTGATTCTTTGTATGATACTGTCTGGATGCTTTCTGATAAGCCTCTTTTGCCTGCTCTTCCTGCGTCTTTTCTTTGCTGAGAAGCTGCTTTGATTCTGTAATCTCTGCTATGGCATCTTCGATTTCTGTGAGATCATCTTTCTTTCTGGTAAGTTGTAACTGTTTTACTTCAATTCCTTCGAAAGCTTCTGCTTCTTTCTTCCACTGTGCAATATTCTGTTCTAAGACAGTACTTTTTTCTTTTGTCTCTTTTTCTGTCTCTTGCGCCTGCTGCAAAGCATTTTTACTCTGCTCTACTTCCTGCGCAGCTTTTCTTATTTCTTTCAATGCTGCTTTCGTGCGATTTACTTTTTCTTCTATAATACTGTAATTTTTCTGTTGTGTTTCTTTTTCTGCTTCTGCTAAGTTTCTTTCCTTTTCCGCCTCTTCTAAAGCTTTCTTTATCTCCGGCAGCTTCTCTTCTAATTTCTGCTGTTCTGCCTTTAAATCCTCCAGCCTCTTTACCGCTTCTTCATACTGCTGATAGAGTTGCTTTGCATCATAGGCAAGTTTTATCATCTGCTCTAGCCGGGCAGTCTCTTTTATCTCCTCTTCCGCTTCCAAAAGGCGTGCTAACTCCCGCTGTGCTTCCTCCATCTGGGTAAAGGATTTTTGCAGATTTTCCGCTTCCTGCAATGCACTCCGGCAATGCTCCCGCAGTTTTTCTGCTTCTTTTGCTTCCTTTTTTTTCTGCTTTCCCTCTTCCTTAAGATACTGGCATAATTGCTGCATCAATTCTAAAAAGCGTTCCATCTCCGGTGCTTTTGCATCTGCCTGCTGCATCTTCTTTTTCAATGTCAAAAGGTCTTCGGCTTCTTCAAAGGCTTCCGGTATGTCCGCATTTTCGGCCTTGGCATGAAATTTCGTACGGATTGTCGCAATCTCTGCATCTAATTTTCTTTTCCGGTCTCCTAATTCATTGGCAATCTTTTCATATTTTTCTGTGTGGAATAATTTTCGGAAAATCACTTTCTTCTCATCGGATTTTGCCCGGAGCAGTTCCATAAATTCTCCCTGGGCAATCATTGCCACCTGCATAAACTGCCCCTTGGTCAGCCCGATAATATCAATAATTTTCTGATTGGTTTCCTTCTGTGAATAAACGGATTCATCCGGCATGATTAAGGTAACGGATTCACTTTCTTCCTTTTCACCGCTTCCACGCTTCAATGGACGCACATGTCTTGGCACACGGCGCACTGTGTAGACGCCGCTTTCTTCTGTTCCTTCACAGAATTTTAATTCCACATAAGGTTCTACGCCCGCTGTAGCAAACTGGCTCTGCAGCTCTGTTCCACTTTTCTTATTGGCAGTGGAGCTGGCTTCTCCATATAAGGCAAAGGCTATGGCATCAAAAATAGTGGACTTGCCGGAACCGGTATCTCCGGTAATCAGGAACAAATTCTGGGATGGTTTTCGAAAATCAATTTTCGTCCGGTCTCCATAGGACCCAAATGCCTGCATTTCCAAGGTTAACGGTCTCATAACTCACTCTCCTCCTCTACTTTATTGATGACTTCTTTAAGAATTTCTCTCTCTTCCTCATTCATTTCTCCGATAAACTTACAGCATAACGAAAAGGCGTCAAGCTCCGCCTCATGCCGGAATTCTTCCATTTCATAATTGGCTTTGTGCAGCGTTTCTCTTCGGATTTCCAGCAAATGTGGAAATGCATGACGCAGCCGGTCCTGCATATCAAAGACATTGACATCCACTTTATCGGTAAGAATCACAGTTACAAAATCATCGGATGGCTGCTTTAATACTTCTTCTAATTCTCCTTCTACAATACGCACCTGACGCAGTGGTTTTAACGGAATCACTTTGGTGGAAAGATTTCCTTTCTCTTCCAGTTCTACCATAATAATGCCCTTCTGCTGTCCCGCTTCACTGACAGAGCAGGCAAGGGGTGTTCCGCAGTAACGATAGCACTCCTTTCCCACGGTCATAGGCTTATGAATATGTCCCAATGCCGCATAATCAAACCGCTCCAACACATCTGCGGACACTTTGTCGATATTTCCAACCGTGCGGATTTCGGAATCCATCCGCTCGACATCCTCCGCTGTCTTTCCTGCCGGCAGGTAAAACTGATGGCTCACCAGCACATTTCTCTCTGCCGTATCTACCTTTTCTCTTTCCAAAAGCTTATGCAAAGTTGCATCATAGGAAAGGTTGTTATCATTTTCATCCGTTCCCACAATCTGTTTTACCATAGACGGCTTCACAAAAGGCAGAAGATAAAAATTTACTTTTCCATATGCATCCGTCAGCGTCACTTTCTCAATATATTCCTCTTCTGTCTCAGGCGGCTTTCCTATCATATATAAATGCTGTCTTGATAAAATGCTTCGAAAGCAGTTCACTCTTGGTGCACTGTCATGGTTTCCGCTAATCATCATAATGACAGCCTCCGGCACCAGCTCCGTCAGTTCATTGATGAAACGGTCGAATACATCCACTGCCTCTGCCGCCGGCACTGCTTTATCATAAATATCTCCTGCAATCAAAATGGCATCCGGTTTTTCTTCTTCGGCTCGCTCTACAATCTGATGCAGGATGTATTCCTGGTCTTCTCTTAAATCATGATTCATTAATTTCAGTCCGATGTGAAGGTCGGATAAGTGAAATATCTTCATAGCCCATGTGCTCCTTTTCTATACAAGATTATCCTACAAAGTAAGATTATATTTTTGTCTCATCCCTCTTGGAACCGATTATATCCAAAGCATCTGCTACCGTTCTTTCTGGTATCCCTAAGCGGGTATCTGTGCAAACTTTTATTGATGGACACCGGGCAAAACTCGCATCTCATTTACTGCTAAATAGAAGAATCAAGCTCAGACATTTGCCCGGCGTCCATTTGTTTGCTGCAATACCCGCTAAGGGATACGCACGAAAGAACGGTAAGGCAGATGCATTCCGATATATTCTGTTCCAATAGAGATAGCCAGATTTACAACTCTTACTTTGTATTATAGCTTGTCTTGGAAGCTGCCGCAACGGACATCTATGGAAATGTATGGTAGCATTTTTAAGCAGGAGACTAATTCTTTAGGGGGAAAATCTTTCAACTTCCTCCACTTTACAAAAATTTCGCAGTTTTTTTATTGATTTTATGACTTATTTATGTATAATAATTATGATGAAGTAACTAGGATTTATAGTTTCTCAGTCAAGATATCATAAAAACCTGCTTTTTGCGGGTGATTATCATATTACTATATTTAAAGGAAAGAGGTAAAAAACAAAATGGCAGAAATCAATTTAAGCAAGTATGGCATTACTGGAACAACAGAAATTGTCTACAACCCATCCTACGAAACATTATTCGCAGAAGAGACCAAGCCAGAACTGGAAGGCTATGAAAAAGGTCAGGAAAGTGAACTTGGTGCAGTCAACGTTATGACTGGTATCTATACAGGTCGTTCCCCTAAAGACAAATTCATCGTTATGGACGAGAACTCCAAAGACACTGTATGGTGGACATCTGATGAATACAAGAACGACAACCATCCGGCATCTGAAGAAGCTTGGAGCGCTGTAAAAGACATCGCTATCAAAGAGCTTTCTAACAAAAAACTTTATGTAGTAGATGCATTCTGTGGTGCTAACAAAGATACCCGTATGGCTATCCGTTTCATCGTAGAAGTAGCTTGGCAGGCACATTTCGTAACAAATATGTTCATCCAGCCTACTGAAGAAGAATTAAAGAACTTTGAGCCAGACTTCATCGTTTACAATGCTTCTAAAGCAAAAGTTGAAAACTACAAAGAATTAGGATTAAACTCTGAGACAGCTGTAATGTTCAACATTACAAGCCGTGAGCAGGTTATCGTTAATACATGGTACGGCGG
>JBNMJI010000111.1:0-6135 GCA_050873725.1 Roseburia sp. | reverse complement strand
ATTTATGATAATGCAGCATCCTTTGAAGAAGCAAAGACCTATGCCGCAGATTATCCAAAGGTTTATAAAGCAATCCGCAGACTGGAAGATTTGGATGCTGTGCTTAAAATATATGGCGTAGACAAATATGTGACCTATGAATTTGGTATGTTAAGCAGCTATCATTATTATACCGGAGTGATTTTTGCCGGATATACATATGGAAGCGGAGAGCCGATTGTAAAGGGTGGCCGTTATGACAAGCTTCTTACTTATTTTGGAAAAGATGCAGCCTCTATCGGATTTGCGATTGTAGTAGATCAGTTAATGGCAGCAATTTCAAGACAGAAAATTGAGATTACCGTAAAACATGACAATCAGTTGATTGTATACAAACCGGAATATCGCAGCGAAGCAGTAAAGAAAGCAATTGAGCTGCGGGCAAAGGACTGCAACGTGGAACTGATTGCCTGGGCAATGGATAAATCAAAAGCAGATTATGAAGCATATGCATCGCGAAATCAGATTGCAGAACTGACATTTATGGATGGAGAATAAAAATGGAAGATATGAGATATTTAACCTTTGCATTAGGAAAAGGAAGACTGGCAAATAAAACTTTAGAGACTTTTGAAAAAATCGGCATCACCTGTGAAGAAATGAAAGACAAGAATACCAGAAAACTTATTTTTGTCAATGAAGAATTAAAGCTTCGTTTCTTCCTTGCCAAGGGACCGGATGTACCGACTTATGTAGAATATGGTGCTGCAGATATCGGTATTGTAGGAAAAGATACGATTTTAGAGGAAGCAAGAAATATTTATGAAGTATTGGATTTAGGCTTCGGTAAATGCAGAATGTGTATCTGCGGACCAAAGGAATCTAAAGAATTGTTACAGCATCACGAACTGATTCGCGTTGCAACCAAATATCCGCGTATTGCAAAAGACTATTTCTATAATAAGAAACATCAGACCGTAGAGATTATCAAATTAAACGGTTCCATCGAACTTGCTCCGATTGTTGGACTTTCTGAGGTAATATGTGATATTGTAGAGACAGGCTCAACCTTACGTGAAAACGGACTTGAAGTATTAGAAGAAGTTTGTCCGCTTTCTGCCCGGATGGTCGTAAACCAGGTTAGTATGAAAATGGAACATGAGCGAATTACGAAATTAATTACAGATTTGAAATCGGTATTAAAGGAGGCATAAACATGCGTATTTTAGAGTTGACAGAAGAGACCAAAGGAAATATCTTAGAGAATCTTTTAAAGAGAAGCCCGAACAGCTATGGCAAATTTGAAGCCAGCGTACAGGAAATCATTGAAACTGTACGTGCCAACAGAGATGCTGCATTATTTGACTATACTGCAAGATTTGATGGTGCAACGATTAATAAAGATAATATTTTAGTAACAGAAGAAGAGATTAAGGAAGCTTATGATGCAGTAGACCCGAAGCTTCTTGAAGTCATCCGGAAATCTCTTGTAAATATTCGTACCTATCATGAAAAACAGCGTCAGAACAGCTGGTTTGACAGTCAGGATAAAGGTATTATCTTAGGTCAGAAGGTAACAGCATTAGCCCGTGTCGGTGTCTATGTACCGGGCGGAAAAGCTGTTTATCCTTCTTCCGTACTGATGAATATCGTTCCAGCCAAAGTTGCCGGTGTAGATGAAATTATTATGACAACACCGCCGGGAAAAGATGGTAAGGTAAATCCTTCTACTCTGGTTGCAGCAAGAGAAGCAGGAGCAGACCGCATCTATAAAGTGGGCGGCGCACAGGCAATTGCAGCTCTTGCTTTTGGTACCGAAAGCATTCCAAAAGTAGATAAAATCGTAGGACCTGGAAACATCTATGTAGCTTTAGCAAAAAAAGCTGTATTTGGTTATGTCAGCATTGATTCCATCGCAGGACCAAGTGAGATTTTAGTATTAGCAGATGAGACAGCCAATCCAAGATATGTTGCAGCCGATCTTTTATCCCAGGCAGAGCATGATGAAATGGCTTCTGCAATTTTGATTACCACAAGCCGCGAACTGGCAGAGCGTGTTTCCGAGGAAGCAGCGAAATTTACCGCACAGCTTTCCAGAAAAGAAATCATACAGAAATCCTTAGATAACTATGGATATATCTTAATTGCAGATAATATGGATGAAGCTATTGCTGCAGTAAATGAAATTGCTTCCGAACATATGGAAATCGTAACAAAGAATCCGTTTGAAGTTATGACCAAGGTAAGAAATGCCGGAGCAATCTTTATCGGAGAATACAGCAGTGAACCGCTGGGAGATTATTTTGCAGGACCAAACCATGTTCTTCCAACCAATGGAACCGCAAAATTTTTCTCCGCATTATCCGTAGATAATTTCATTAAGAAATCCAGCATTATTTCCTATTCCAGAGAAGCATTAGAGGAAGTATATAAAGATATTGCCCAGTTTGCAGAGTGCGAACAGTTGACGGCACACGCAAATTCCGTTAAAGTAAGATTTGAAGACGAAAACTAAACGGAGGTTTGTTTCATGGAACAAAGACGTATTGCAGAATATACAAGAAAAACAAAAGAAACAGATATTTACCTTTCCTTTGATTTAGACGGCAGAGGGGATGCAAAGGTAGATACCGGAATCGGATTTTTCGACCATATGTTAGATGGCTTTGCAAGACATGGGTTATTTGACTTAAATGTCAAAGTAACCGGTGACCTGGTGGTGGACTGCCATCATACCATTGAAGATACCGGAATCGTTCTTGGCAATGCCATTAAAAAAGCAGTCGGTGACAAAAAGGGCATCAAGCGTTTTGGAAGCTGTATGTTGCCAATGGATGAGACACTGGTGCTTTGTGCGGTAGATTTATCCGGAAGACCGTATTTATCCTTTGATGCAGAATTTACCACAGACCGCGTAGGTTATATGGATACTGAAATGGTAAAAGAATTTTTCTATGCCATTTCCTACAGTGCCGGAATGAATTTACATCTTAAGGTCATTACCGGCGGAAATAACCATCATATGATTGAAGCCATGTTTAAAGCATTTGCAAAGGCTTTGGATGAAGCAACCATCATTGATCCGCGTATTACCGATATATTATCAACGAAAGGCAGTTTATAGGTGAGTATATGAAACACAAGAATATTGTAGCAACCATTTATCTGAAAAACGGAGAGGCAGTGAAGAGTCCGAGTGACCTCAGTTCTGCCGGAGATTTAAAGGAACTTACCAAGCTTTATAATGACAGCGGAATTGATAAGATTTTAATTTATGACTTATCAACCGGTGATGAAGAACATGAGAAAAACATTCATACCGTAAAAGATATTTTCCGTACCGTAGAGATTCCGATTTATGCAGGTGGAAATATCAACCGTCTGGAAGATATTAAGAAATTTATCTATGCCGGATGTAAGCAGGTTGTCTTAAACGGTGCAAAATCTGTCAGCATGTCTTTAGCTGAGGAAGGTGCAAAACGTTTCGGAAAAGACCGTATGATTGTTTCTGTAAAGAATATTGATTTCTTATTCAAACACAAAGATGAGCTGGATGAATATTTCCATGAAATGATTGTGCTTGACCCATCCATGATGGACGGTGTAGAAAATATTACAGATTTGCCATATGTTGTTCAGTATGATAATTATGACAAGGATGCACTGGTGGATGTATTAAACCGTGAAAATGTCAGAGGAATCTGTGGCGCATTTATCAATGATACCAAGACGGATATTATGAAATTAAAGACAGAATTTGCAGCCAGCGGAATCTGCATGGACAATTTCGCTCCGGCATTAAAATGGAGTGATTTTAAATTAAATTCTGACGGAATGGTACCTGTTGTGGTACAGGATTACCGTACCGATGAAGTACTTATGGTAGCTTATATGAATGAAGAGGCATTCAATGCCACCATTTCCAGTGGAAAGATGACCTATTACAGCCGCAGCCGTAAGGCTCTGTGGATGAAGGGTGAGACCAGCGGTCATATCCAGTATGTGAAATCTTTAACGGCAGACTGTGACTTTGATACCATTCTTGCAAAGGTATCCCAGATTGGCGTAGCATGTCATACCGGAGCACCAAGCTGCTTCTTTAATGAAATTGTCAAGAAAGAATATGCTGAGAAAAATCCGCTTCAGGTATTTGAAGATGTCTATTCCATTATTGCAGACCGTAAGATTCATCCGAAGGAAGGCTCCTATACCAACTATCTTTTCGATAAGGGAATTGATAAGATTTTGAAGAAAGTCGGCGAAGAGGCAACCGAGATTGTCATTGCCGCAAAGAATCCGGAACCGGAAGAAATTATTTATGAAATTTCAGATTTCCTTTATCATGCAATGGTATTGATGGTAGAAAAGGGTGTAACATGGGAAGATGTTACACAGGAACTTGCTCAGAGATAACATACATAGTTCCTGCACTTTTTGCATAGATTACAGCAGAATAACAATCAGGCAATGATATGCAGAAAGGTGTGACTGAGTTGGAACAGGATTATATTGCAAACAGACGGGAATATATTCTTCGTGCCAGAAATTCTTTTTCGGATTCACAGAAAGAGGAAGTGGACGAGGAGTTAATAAACACAGGAAAAGCAGCCATTTGGAAAGTAAAATGGCTGCTTTGTATTTGCCTTTTTGCAGGTTTTGTATTATGCGACAAAGGAAAACTTCCGATACCAGAAACTGCAGGGGAAAAAGATACGAAATGGGTGTATCAGCAGTTAGAGGAAAACTATGATTATACAAAACTGCAAAAGTATGTTATGATGATTTCGGATTTTGTGAAAAATAAATGATTGTTATTATTTTCACAAATCGGATTATGATATTTAAGAATGATTGAGGTACCAGATGAACACTTTGGCATTAAGTGACGAAATACTTTTAACGATTGATAAACCGGCCCGTTATATCGGAAACGAGCTGAATATGGTTAAGAAGAATCCGAAGGATGTTGATATTCGATTTGCAATGTGTTTCCCGGATGTCTATGAAATCGGAATGTCCCATCTTGGCATTCAGATTTTATATGATATGTTTAATAAAAGGGATGATATATACTGCGAACGGGTTTACTCTCCATGGCCGGATTTACACCAGATTATGAAGGAGAAAAATATTCCATTATTTGCACTGGAAAGTCAGGAACCGATTAAGAATTTTGATTTTCTTGGTATTACCATCCAGTATGAGATGTGCTATACCAATATTTTACAGATTCTTGATTTATCCCAGATTGCGATGCTTTCATCCGAACGAAAAGAAGATGACCCGATTGTAATCGGTGGGGGTCCTTGTACCTATAACCCGGAGCCGATTGCGGATTTCTTTGATTTATTCTATATCGGAGAAGGTGAAATTTCTTATACGGAATTATTTACGCTGTATAAACAGTGCAAGAAAGAGAAGGTCAGCAGAAAGGAATTCTTACGCCGTGCAGCGTCTATTCCCGGAATCTATGTGCCTTCCATGTATGAGGTGGCTTATAAAGAAGATGGAACTATTGCATCCTTTACACCAAAATATGAGGATGTGCCGGCAACGGTAAAGAAACAGATTCAGATGGATATGTCTCATTCTGTTTACCCGGAGAAACCGGTTGTTCCTTTTATTAAAGCAACCCAGGACCGTGTGGTATTAGAGATTCAGCGTGGCTGTATCCGCGGCTGCCGTTTCTGTCAGGCAGGAATGATTTACCGTCCGGTTCGTGAAAAAGATGTAGAAGTCTTAAAGTATTATGCTTACGAGATGTTAAAAAATACCGGACATGAAGAAATCTCTTTAAGCTCTTTAAGTTCCAGTGATTATTCACAACTGGAAGAACTGGTTAATTTCCTGATTGATAACTTTAAGGATAAAGGCGTAAACATTTCGCTGCCATCTCTTCGTATCGATGCATTTTCCTTAGATGTTATGGGAAAAGTGCAGGATATCAGAAAGAGCAGCCTTACCTTTGCTCCGGAAGCCGGTTCCCAGCGTCTTCGTAATGTCATTAATAAGGGACTGACCGAAGAAGTTATTTTAAATGGTGCCGGAATGGCATTTGAAGGTGGATGGAATAAAGTAAAGCTTTATTTCATGTTAGGACTTCCGACAGAAACGGAAGATGATATGCGTGCCATTGCGGAACTTGCCAATAAAATT
>JBNMJI010000110.1:0-6202 GCA_050873725.1 Roseburia sp. | reverse complement strand
GGAGGAAACATGAAAACTTTAGAAGAACTGAATCTGGTGGATGACTTTCTGGTAAACAGCCTGACCAGCCACAAAATTTACGGGGAACAGTCGGCAAGGTATATTTTGGAATGCATACTGCACCGGCAGATAGGAAAGCTTACGGTAGTACCGCAGCGTTTCTTTTGCGGGGAGAATATAGAAACCCACGGCATTCGGCTGGACGTATATCTGGATGAAGAGAACGGAGAAATCTTTGATATAGAACCGGACCAGAATGATGGGAAAGAAGAAATCGTATCACTGCCCCGAAGAGTCCGGTTTTACCATGCGAAGATTGATGCAGGCAATCTGACGGCAGGGGATACCTATGGAAGCCTTCGTAATGTCATCGTAATTTTTATTACAACCTACGACCCCTTTGGACTGAATCGTATGGTGTATACTATTAAAAATCGATGTATTGAAGTGCCGGAATTAGAGTATGAGGACGGCGCACAGACGATATTTTTGTATACAAGAGGAAGAGAAGGAAACCCGCCGGAGGAATTAAAACAGCTACTGCATTACATGGAGCATTCATCCATAGAGAATGCTTCATCTGAAAGCTTGAAAAAGCTGCATCAGATGGTAACAGCAGTTAAGCGGGATGGAGAGGTAGGTCTTGCATATATGAAGAGTTTTGAGAGAGAAGAGAGAATCCGCAGACAGGGCGAAGCAGAAGGAAAGGCAGTGGAAATCATACGTCTTGGACGGCGCTTTGAAAAATCCAAAGATGAGATAGTGGAATTATTAAAGGAAGAATTAGAGATAAAAGAAGAAAATGCACTGGAACTTTTAGAAATGTATGATAAATAAAGAAGAAATACGTTAAAACTTTAAAAGCAGGTATGTCAGTTTTGATATACCTGCTTTTTTACATACAATTTACAAAACTATAGCTTTGTATTTTACGTTCCCCCGTTATGATAACAATTGTCACGAAGACGAGAAAGAAAAAATAAATCATTTTGGAGGAAAGAAAATGAAAAAGAAATTATTATCCGTAATGCTGGTAGGAGCATTAGCAATCAGCGCATTAACAGGATGTGGAAGCAAAGATGACACATCAAATGACAGCCAGAAGGCAGACACAACAACAGAGGCAGGCAGCAGTGATGCAGCAGCAGATACATCAGATTTTGACAACAGTGAAATGATTAACGTACAGTCCAGAGAAGATGGTTCCGGTACAAGAGGAGCATTCATCGAGCTGTTTGGCATCGAAGAGAAAGATGCAGATGGAAATAAAATTGATAACACAACAGAGGAAGCAAACATCACAAACAGTACAGAAGTAATGCTTACATCCGTAGCTGGTGATGAATATGCAATCGGTTATGTATCACTTGGTTCTTTAAATGATACCGTAAAGGCATTAAAGATTGACGGAGCAGAAGCAACTGCAGAGAACATCAAAGCCGGTACATACAAAATCGCAAGACCATTTAATATTGCAACCAAAGGTGATGCAACAGGACTTGCAGCAGATTTCATCAACTACATCATGAGTGATGAAGGACAGAAAGTAATCGAAGACAACGGTTATATCTCACAGGGAAGCAACGGAGCATTTACATCTGATGGTTCTACCGGAAAAATCGTAGTAGCTGGTTCTTCTTCCGTAACACCTGTAATGGAGAAATTAATTGAAGCATACAAAGCAATCAACGCAGATGCAGAAATCGAACTTCAGGAATCTGATTCTACAACAGGTATGACAGCAGCAATGGAAGGTACATGTGATATCGGAATGGCTTCCAGAGAATTAAAAGACAGCGAAACAGAAGGCGGACTTACCTCACAGGTAATCGCAATGGATGGTATCGCAGTAGTAGTAAATAACAGCAACCCAATGGATGAGTTAAGCTCAGACAATGTAAAAGATATCTTCACAGGTGCAGTAACAACCTGGGATGAAATTGCAAAATAAATCTGCAAATAGGATAAGGTAAGAACAGTATGAATAATTTCAAAGAAAAAGCAATGAAAATTGTATTCTTACTCACAGCCAGTTTCTCCATACTGGCTGTTGCCTTAATCTGTGTTTTCCTTTTTGCAAATGGAATACCGGCAATCAAAGAAATCGGATTGCCGGATTTTCTGCTAGGTACAAAATGGAAACCGGGAAATAATCTCTATGGAATCTTCCCGATGATTTTAGGCAGTATCTATGTAACCGCCGGAGCAATTGTGGTGGGAGTACCAATTGGAATCTTAATGGCAATCTTTATGGCAAGATTTTGCCCGAAGAAGCTTCATAGTTTCTTAAAGCCAATGGTAGACCTGTTAGCAGGAATTCCGTCTATCGTATATGGATTCTTTGGTCTGGTAGTCATAGTACCATTTGTAAGAGAACATTTTAAAGGAAACGGAAACAGTATATTTACCGCATCGATTCTTCTTGGAATCATGATACTTCCAACGATAATCAGCGTTTCGGAGGCTGCCATCCGTGCAGTACCGGAGCATTATTATGAAGGAGCACTGGCACTTGGAGCAACCCATGAGCGAAGTGTCTTTAAGACAGTGGTTCCGGCAGCAAAATCAGGAATCATGGCAGCAGTTATCTTGGGAATCGGCCGTGCTATTGGTGAGACCATGGCAGTTATGATGGTTGTAGGTAACCAGGCTCGTATTCCGAACAGTATATTCAAGGGCGTACGTACCCTGACAACAAATATCGTAATTGAAATGGGTTATGCGACAGACTTGCACCGTGAGGCATTAATTGCAACCGGAGTTGTGCTGTTTGTATTTATCCTTATTATCAATCTGGTATTTTCAATTGTAAAAGGAAAGGCGGATAAAGAATAATGACAAAATTCAAAGATAAAATGAATTCTTATAAAAAGCATCCGGGTTCCTTCCTTTTATTTTTGCTGGTAGTAATCGCAGCAATTATAACGGTAGCAGTATTGCTTTATCTGGTGGCATACATATTAATCCACGGTGTGCCATATTTAAAACCAAGCCTTTTCGCACTGGAATATAATTCGGATAACGTATCCATGCTTCCGGCAATGATAAATACACTGGAAATGACACTGGTTTCCCTGCTTTTTGCAGTACCCCTTGGAATCGGAGCAGCAGTTTATCTGGTGGAATATGCACCAAAGGGAAGTAAACTGGTCAAAGTAGTAAGAATTACGGCAGAGACCTTAACGGGTATTCCTTCTATTATATACGGTCTGTTTGGTATGTTATTTTTCGTAACTTACCTGCACTGGGGCTATTCCATGTTAGCCGGTGCGGCAACTCTGGCCATTATGGTATTGCCGGTTATCATGCGAACCACAGAAGAAGCATTGCTTTGCGTACCGGATACCTACCGGGAGGGAAGCTTTGGATTAGGAGCCGGAAGACTTCGTACCGTATTTCGTATTGTTCTTCCGTCTGCAATGCCGGGAATCTTATCCGGAATCATCCTGGCAGTAGGACGAATTGTAGGAGAGACCGCAGCATTGATTTATACCGCAGGAACGGTAGCAGACCTTGCACCAAACCTGATGGCATCCGGACGAACCTTAGCCGTTCATATGTATTCTCTTTCCAGAGAGGGCTTACATACCAATGAAGCCTATGCGACCGGCGTAGTTCTTCTGGTCATTGTATTACTGATAAATGGTGTATCAACTTTGATAGCCAAGAAATTCACGAAAGGAGATGGAGAAGTAAAATGAGTGAGCAGGCAAAATTTTCTGTCAAAGGACTTGACTTATATTACGGAGATTTCCACGCATTAAAAGATGTGAATCTTGATATCAATGCAAAAGAGATAACTGCATTTATCGGACCATCCGGTTGTGGAAAGTCTACATTTTTAAAAACATTAAACAGAATGAATGATTTGGTAGAGGGCTGTAAGATTACCGGAGATGTAAGATTAGACGGTGAAAATATTTACAGCGGCATGGATGTCAGCCAGCTGAGAAAGCGTGTTGGAATGGTATTCCAGAAGCCAAATCCATTTCCAATGAGCATCTATGACAACATTGCATACGGTCCGAGAACCCACGGTATCCATAACAAAGCCAAATTAAATGAAATCGTGGAGACATCCCTGCGGCAGGCAGCTATCTGGGATGAAGTAAAAGACCGTCTGAATAAGAGTGCGCTGGGCATGTCCGGTGGACAGCAGCAGAGACTTTGTATTGCAAGAGCACTGGCAGTACAGCCGGAAGTAATTCTGATGGATGAGCCGACTTCTGCACTGGATCCGATTTCCACTTCCAAAATTGAGGATCTGGTTATCGAATTAAAGAAAGATTATACCATCGTCATGGTAACCCATAATATGCAGCAGGCAACCCGTGTATCGGATAAAACCGTATTTTTCTTATTAGGAGAGATTATTGAGAGTGGAGATACCGAAAAATTATTCTCCGTTCCGACAGACAAGCGAACAGAAGATTATATTACAGGGAGGTTCGGTTAAATGCGTAATCGTTTTGACAGACAGCTTGAACAGTTAAACAATGAATTAATCCAGATGGGAAGCATGATTGAACATGCCATTGAAATGGCAGTTTCTGCCCTGGTAAACCAGGATACGGAAAAAGCAAAAGAAGCAATGGCATATGATGTGGAAATCGACCATCAGGAGCGTGATATTGAATCCTTATGTATGAAGCTTTTATTGCAGCAGCAGCCGGTGGCAAGAGATTTGCGTCTGATTTCTGCAGCATTAAAAATGATTACCGATATGGAGCGAATCGGTGACCACGCCGGAGATATTTCCGAGATGACACTGTTGATGTCCGGCGCACCATATATCATCAGCCCGGAAGAGATTCAGGGCATGGCAAAGGAAACCACTGATATGGTTATCAAGAGCGTGGATGCTTTCGTAAAGCGTGACATGGAGCTGGCAAAGAAAGTAATCGCTCAGGATGATATTGTGGATGACCTTTTCATGAAAGTAAAACAGGATTTAATCCAGATGATTAATAAGAGCGCAGAAAATGGCGAGCAGGCAGCAGATATCCTTATGGTAGCCAAATATTTTGAGCGAATCGGTGACCATGCCACCAATATAGCAGAGTGGGTTATCTATTCCATTACAGGAACTCACATTGATTAAACATTCTTAGACAAAAGTGAAAAAATAAGTACATTTTTTACACTACTTATACATAATTCTTACAAACTGTTAAAATGTCCTTGCAAAATGCCTCTAAAGTGTTTATGGTGTATATGTAAGACGAAAAATATGTAAAAAATTGAAAAGTCTATGCATATACGATGCATAAGGAGGACAAAATGGACATTTTTGCAGTACTGACCGTAATCGGAGGTCTGGCTCTGTTTCTCTATGGAATGAACGTCATGGGAGCAGGACTGGAGAAAGTATCAGGTGGTAAGTTAGAGCGGGTATTAGAGAAATTAACCAATAATCCGCTGAAGGGTGTACTATTAGGAGCCGGAGTTACGGCGGTAATACAGTCATCTTCCGCTACAACCGTAATGGTAGTAGGTTTTGTAAACTCTGGAATCATGAAACTTTCCCAGGCAATCGGAATTATTATGGGTGCCAATATCGGTACCACGATAACATCCTGGTTATTGAGTCTGAGCGGAATCAGCAGTGATAATATATTTATCAATCTTTTGAAACCAAGCTCTTTCGCACCGATTTTTGCAATGGTAGGTGTACTCCTGCTGATGTTAGGCAAAAAGAGTAAGAAAGCTGATGTGGGAGAGATTCTTTTAGGATTCTCCATTCTGATGACCGGAATGGAAGCAATGAGTGGAGCAGTAAAACCATTAGCAGATGTACCGGAATTTACCAATATGCTGGTAATGTTCCACAATCCATTACTTGGAATTCTGGTAGGAGCATTATTAACAGCCGTAATTCAGAGTTCTGCCGCTTCTGTAGGTATCCTGCAGGCACTTTCCGTAACCGGAGCATTTACCTATAGTTCCGTGATTCCGATTATCTTAGGACAGAATATCGGAACCTGTGTAACCGCAATGCTTTCTTCTATTGGAGCAAACCGGAATGCAAAACGTACTGCTTTTGTGCATCTGTATTTTAATATAGTAGGTTCGGTTCTGTTCCTGGTACTTTACTTTGCATTGAATGCAATATTCCAGTTCCCATTTGCGGATAAGACAATTGGTGCAGCAGGAATCGCATTGGTTCACAGTATCTTTAATATATTTGCAACTGTAGTTTTGT
>JBNMJI010000109.1:0-6228 GCA_050873725.1 Roseburia sp. | reverse complement strand
GGTTCTGGTGACGAAGTCCTCTACCGGAGGAACGGATATGGTAGCATCTTTGCTGCAGCATTTTTTAAAGCAGTATACCATTGCACAGATTATGCTGGTCTTAGATGGCATCATTGTCTTAAGCGGAATGTTTTTCTTTGGGGTAAAGCCAGCACTGTATGCGGTGGTAGCAATTTTTATAACAACAGAAGTGTCGGATGCAATTATGGAAGGTATCAAATATTCCAAGGCGGCGTATATCATTACGGAAGATGCCTCTGAGGTGGCAGATGCACTGATGCACCGGATGAACCGCGGTGTTACGGCAATCCATGCGAAAGGAATGTATTCCGGAAATGAGAAGGACATGCTCTTTTGCGTGGTATCCAAAAAGGAAATTGTAGAGCTGAAAGAGACGGTAATGGAACTTGACCGCCATGCATTTGTAATTGTGACGGATGCCCGGGAAGTGTTGGGAGAAGGTTTTTTGGAATATTAGCATAAAAATATTCACATTTCCTCTTTATTTTTTTGACGTTTTGCATTAAAATAGGATTCAAAGAGTTTTATCTTTCACAAAAGGATGCGAATTTTTTGTGAAAGTTGTCCAGTAACTGGGGCGATATTGATAAGAGAAGGAGAAAAAAGTATGATTTCAAATCAGATACTTCAAAACACAATTGACGGTTTGAAAGGGATTACAAGAGTGGATATGTGTATTATCGATACTGAGGGGAAAGTATTGGCAACCACATTTCCGGATGCAGATAATTATATCAATCCTGCATTGGCATTTGTAGAATCTCCGGCAGACAGTCAGGTGATTCAGGGATGTCAGTTCTTTAAGGTTTTCGATGATCATCAGATAGAATATGTTTTACTGGCAAATGGTGACAGTGATGATGTGTATATGGTGGGAAAAATTGCCGGTTTCCAGATACAGAATCTTCTGGTAGCATATAAGGAACGGTTTGATAAAGATAATTTTATCAAGAATCTGTTGCTGGATAATCTTCTTCTGGTAGATATTTACAATCGTGCGAAGAAACTTCATATTGAGACGGAAGTACGTCGTGTGGTATATATTGTAGAGACCAACCGGGAAAAGGATGGAAATGAGCTGGAGAAGGTGCGCAGCATCTTCGGCGGCAAGTCCAAGGATTTTGTGACAGCAGTAGATGAGAAAAATATCATTGTGGTAAAAGAGCTTGCAGAAAATGAGACCTATGAGGATTTGGAGAAAACGGCAGAAGTTATCTTAAATCTATTCAAGGCGGATGCAGACTGCGAGGCTTATATCGCATATGGTACTGTAGTAAATGAGATTAAGGAAGTTTCACGTTCTTATAAAGAAGCCCGCATGGCGTTGGACGTAGGAAAGATTTTCTTCGAAGAGAAGAATATTATTGCATATTCCGCACTAGGAATTGGACGTCTGATTTATCAGCTTCCGATTCCGCTTTGCAAAATGTTTATCAAAGAGATTTTCGATGGAAAATCTCCGGATGATTTTGATGAAGAAACACTTACTACCATCAATAAATTCTTTGAAAACAGCCTGAACGTATCAGAGACATCCAGACAGTTATACATACACAGAAATACACTGGTATACCGGCTGGATAAACTGCAGAAGAGCACAGGCTTAGACCTTAGAGTGTTTGAAGATGCCATTACATTCAAGATTGCGTTAATGGTAGTAAAATACATGAAATACATGGAGACATTGGATTACTAAGCAGCAGTTTTAGGAGGAACACATGATTAAGCTTGAACATGTAAGCAAGTCATATTCGGCAGGAATACCGGCATTAAATGATATAAGTCTTGATATAGAAGAAGGGGAATTTGTCTTTATCGTTGGAAACAGCGGCTCCGGAAAGTCAACACTGATTAAATTATTATTAAAAGAATTAGAACCGACCAAGGGAGTGATTACGATTAATAATCGTAATTTAAATGCAATCCGCAGAAAGCAGATACCGAAATATCGTCGTAATGTAGGTGTTGTGTTCCAGGATTTCCGTCTGTTAAAAGACAGAAACGTATATGAGAATGTAGCATTTGCCCAGAAAGTAATTGGTACTCCGGCAAGAACCATAAGAAGCAGTGTACCAACTATGTTATCTATGGTAGGGCTGGCAGCAAAATATAAATCTTATCCAAAGCAGTTGTCCGGTGGAGAACAGCAGCGAGTTGCCATTGCAAGAGCACTGGTAAACCAGCCGAAGATTCTTCTGGCGGATGAGCCGACCGGTAATCTTGATAACCATAATGCCTGGGAAATCATGAAGCTCTTAGAGGAGATTAACCAGAAGGGAACGACGGTAGTCGTTGTTACACATAATCTTGAGATTGTCAAGGCAATGAAGAAACGTGTAATCACAATGAAGAAAGGCGTCATTATCAGTGACGAGAAGGGTGATTGCAGCGATGAGAATTAGTTCATTTTTCTATTCAATAAAGCAGGGCGTCAAGAATATCTGGCGTAACAAAATGTTTTCGGTAGCGTCTATTGCAACCATGTGTGCCTGTATCTTTTTGTTTGGACTTTTCTATTCCATTGTAGAAAACTTCCAGTCAATGGTAAAAGAGGCAGAGGAAGGTGTTGCAGTATCTGTTTTCTTTGATGAGGGAATCTCACAGGAACAGATAGATGAGATTGGCAATAAAATCAGTAAACGTGTGGAAGTTGCCAGCTATGAATTTATTTCCGCAGATGAAGCGTGGGAAAGATGCAAAGAGACATATCTTGGTGGTTCAGAGGAAGCAGCAGAGGGATTTGCAGAGAATCCGCTGATTAACTCTGCCAGTTATGAAATTTATATGAAAGATGTTTCCATGCAGGATGCGCTGGTTACATATTTAGAGTCATTAGATGGCGTAAGGGAAGTACATCATTCCGCAGTGGTTGCAAATACACTGTCCGATTTTAACAAACTGATTGCGTATATTTCCGGAGGCATTATCTTAATTCTGCTTGCGGTTGCCATCTTCTTAATCAGCAATACTGTTACGGTTGGTATATCAGTACGAAGAGAAGAAATTGCAATCATGAAGTTAATCGGAGCAACAGATTCTTTTGTACGGGCACCATTCGTAGTAGAAGGTGTGCTGATTGGACTTTTGGGTTCTGCATTGCCACTGGTTCTGCTTTACTTCATGTATAGCAAAATTATTGTATATGTAGCGGACAAATTCAGCTTTTTGGATAATATTATGAATTTCATTCCGGTTACAGAACTGTTTCACAGTCTGGTTCCGATTTCACTGTTACTGGGAGTGGGAATCGGATTTATTGGCAGTCGACTGACCATTAAGAAACATTTGAAAGTATAAGGACAAGGGGTATCGCTTGTGCACTGGGGGCAGTCACAGGGATACCCTGTTTGAATATATAAAGGGTGATGAGAATAAGATGAGGATACGAAGAAAAGTAACAACTGCGATACTTACGGCTGTGATGTTACTTTCTCCGGTGATGGAGATATCAGCCAGCAGTCTTTCCGATGCACAGAAGGAAAAAGAGAATCTGGAGAAGCAGTTAGAAGAAGCCCAAAGTGTCATTGACGGGCTGAAGGATTCCAAGGATGATATTCAGACCAAGGTAACGGAATTAGACCAGCAGCTTACAAGCATTTCTCTTGAAATTACCAATACACAGGCACAGTTAGAGGAAAAGTGTGCCGAGATTACAGATACCCAGAGTGAATTAGAGGATGCCCAGGCAGATGTGGCAAGCCAGGCAGAAGCTATGAGTAAGCGGATTCAGTTTATGTATGAAAACAGTGGAAAAATGTCTTATCTGGAAGCGTTTTTCGAATCCGGTAGTATGGCAGAATTTTTGAATCAGGCGGAATATATCCGGCAGATTTCAGAATATGATAGAGATATGCTGCAGCAGTACAAAGACAGTGTACAGACGGTGTCGGACACCAAGGAACAGTTAGAACAGGAATATGCAGAACTGGAAGAACTGAAGGCGCAGGTAGAATCCCAGCAGCAGACCGTGCAGGCACTGATGGATGCCAAGGAAGATGAACTGGATAAAGTAAAGAGTGACATTACAGTTGCACAGTCGGATGCAGATGCAGTACAGGCAGAGATTGATGCACAGAATGAAATCATTGCGCAGATTCAGGCAGAGGAAGCCAGAAAGAAAGCAGAAGAGGAGAAACGAAGACAGGAAGCAGAGGAAAATGGAACCACTCCGGATACGACTCCCGGAGATGTATACAGTGGCGGAGCTTTTGTATGGCCGTGTCCGAGCAGTACCAGAGTAACCAGTGATTACGGAACAAGATTATCTCCAACCCAGGGGGCATCCTCTAATCATAAGGGGCTGGATATTGGCGCAAGCTATGGAGCAAGCATTGTGGCAGCAGCAGATGGAACGGTTTCCTATGCAGGCTATAATAATGGAATGGGCAACTATGTAATGATTAGTCACGGCAGCGGACTGTATACGGTATATGGGCATGCCTCAGCACTGCTAGTATCCACCGGCGATAAAGTCACGGCAGGACAGACCATTGCCCAGGTGGGAAGCACCGGTATTTCTACCGGAAATCATTTGCATTTTGGTGTATCTTTAAATGGAAGTTATGTAAGCCCATGGAATTATCTGAGTAAATAGTAAAAGAGGAAGAAAGATGGATGAATTAAAGGAAGAGACGAATTTAACAGAAAATTCGGCAGAAACAATCAGACAGGAAATGAAGGAAAAGAGAAGAACATACTGGCATGGTGCGATTACCGGTGCTGCTTCGGTTATGGCGGTATTGTTGATTGCATTATTGATTGGCATTTACAGTGGTACCGTAGTAATTGGTGGAAAAGGTGTAAGTGGAGGCAGCCAGACGGTAACAACATCAGACAGTGATCTGCTTTCAAAGGATGTCATCAATAAGCTTGACAATCTGGCAGACCAGATTAATGCAGATTATTATGAAGATGTGGATCAGGAAGACTTGATTAACGGAATGTATAAGGGCTTGTTTGAGGGAATCGGAGACCCGTACAGTGAGTATTATACACCGGAAGAATATGAGAATATCATGATATCCACCCATGCAAATTATTATGGAATCGGAGCAGGACTTACCCAGGATAAGAATACCATGGAAGTATCCATTACTCATATTTATGATAATTCTCCGGCACAGGAAGCAGGATTAAAAGAAGGCGACAAGATTGTCAAGGTAGATGATATTGAAGCCACTTCTATGGAATTATCGGAACTGGTAACCAACATCCGGGGTGAAGAAGGAACCACCGTTCATCTGGTAATTGAAAGAGAAGGGGAATCAGAAAATCTTGAATTTGATGTGGCACGTGCCAAAGTAGATATTCCGACAGTAGCCCATAAGATGTTAGAAAACAATATCGGATACATACAGGTATCGGAATTTGCAGAGAATACACCAACCCAGTTCTCTGATGCAATTACAGATTTGCAGGGTCAGGGCATGGAGAAACTGATTATTGATCTGCGGGATAATGGTGGTGGAATGGTAGTATCCTGCCAGCAGATGTTAGATACGATTCTTCCGGAAGGAACTGTAGTTTATACAGAAGATAAATATGGCAACCGTCAGGACTATACTTCCGATGCAGAACATTATCTTGATATGCCGATTGCAGTACTGGTCAATGGCAATTCCGCCAGCGCATCGGAGATATTTGCAGGAGCCATCCGGGATTTTGATTATGGAACACTGATTGGAACCACAACCTTTGGAAAAGGTATTGTGCAGAATATTATGCAGTTAAAAGACGGCAGTGCCATTAAGCTTACAGTGGCAAAATATTATACGCCAAACGGCGATAACATCCATGGAACCGGAATTACACCGGATGTTGAAATTGAATATGAGTATACCGGAGATACCGAAGGTACTTATGATGAGATGCAGGATAATCAGATACTAAAGGCAATTGAAGTATTGAACGGAGAAGAATAATGAAGATGAATAACGAAGAGAAGAAAAAACTTATCATTCGCTATGTGGTGGCAGTAATCCTTTTAGTGGTTACCATTCTTGTGCTTAAGGGTATGTATCAGGATGCAGAAGAACATGATAATGCACAGAACACAGAGATTACAACAGAGGTAAAACATGAGTGAATTAAATGAAAAGATTCGCTTACAGTTGATGGAATGGGCAGAACCGGATTTTGGTACCTTTTCCGCCGGATTGATTCCGGGGGAAGAGAATGTGCTTGGAGTAAGGCTGCCCTTACTTCGTT
>JBNMJI010000108.1:0-6243 GCA_050873725.1 Roseburia sp. | reverse complement strand
ATTTCGTTGTATAAACTTACTACAGGAAATTCTTTTATAATATACAAGAATTCTATTTTCAAAATATAAATTTGCATTTATTACAGTCTCTGGAGAAATATTCTTTTGTTTTTTTACAAGCAGCTCCTCCATATGCACTCCAAATAACTCACTTAATACCAGCAAATGATCTACTGATGGAAGTATCTTTCCGCTAATCCAGCGATAAATTGGTTGCGGACACGAGAGATGTAAATGCTCCTGAATATCTTTTACTGACATACCTGCATTTTCGATATATTTTTTCAATTGTTTTCCTGTTTGAATCATATCTATGTTTGGATATGCCTTTGACTGTTTCATTATTTCTCCTAATCCTTTGCAACAATATACTCTGTCTCTTCGATTTCGTCAGAATTTAAAATATCAAGTAACCGGAAAACCGGACCTGTTGGATGGGTTCGTCCAGCCTCCCATGCCTCAACCGTCTTCTTTGACACTCCCATATAATCAGCAAATACAGTCTGTGTCATACCTGCCTTCATTCTGATTTCTCTTATTTCTTTGCCGGAATATTCTTTTACCGGAGTAATTGCATATGTTTTTACTCTGGCTTTTCCTTTTCCTTTTTCATATTCGATAGCTTCCTCTAATCCCTGCTTCAAATCCTCAAATAATGAACTCATAGCATCATCTCCTACTATTCTTAGCGGCTTCTGCCTTTAATGATTTCACTAATTTCTTAAGAACATTTTTCTCTTCCGTCGTGAGGTTTTCCTGATCTTTTTTCTCAAATGCAGTAATCAAATAAATCGCTTCATATTCCGTAAAATCAGTGTAACACACCCGTACACTTCTGCTTTTTCCTCTATTCTCAAGGGGAAATCGAACCTTACGAATACCTCCTGTGCCTTCCATTATTGGTCCCGATTCAGGGTCTTTAAGCAACATAATCTGCAAAGCCTGCAATTCTTCATCATTAAGTCCTATCTCTTTCCAGTGTTTTGTAAATAAAGGTACCTCGATAAACGTTCTTGTCATTAGCATTTACCTTCTCTCATTATATTATACCCTATATTATAGGGTGTCAATAATTTCTTTTTTGACAATTCTATTGTATCTCCTGTCAAGAAAAACGTCATTGGACTGTTAGTCCAATGACGCTCACAATTCCTATCACACACTCTGTTTATCCATTGTCCTTTACTCCCGATTCTTCAAAACCTCTGCCGGAACCATCTTGTGGATACGGCGGATTAAAAGGTGATTGATGATAAAATACAGCACCAGAATGCCTGCCAATACGGCACCATACATCCACATTGGAAAGGATTTACTTACTCCACATGCCACATTTGGTACAAATGCCGGTTCATATACCAGATCCAATATCCATTTTGCCAGCGGGATAGATACCAGTCCTCCAATGAGTACGATGTAGAAGTTGCCATCGAGATACATTCTCTTTACTTCCTTATCCTTGTAGCCGAATATTTTCATCAGGGCAATGTGAAAGGAGGAACGGTCTATCATCACCTTCATCATAAGATACAATACTACGATAAAGATAACTACGGATACTGCACCCAAAAGAATAATCATGCTCATCATCATATCGGTAAAGATTCCTGCTGCCTTTTTCACATCTGCTTTCGTTGTGGTGCTGTATAATCTTCCGGCATCAATAGATAAGTCATGGTCTGCAAATACCACATTGTAGTAATCATCCGGCTCCCCAAACAACTGCAATGCTTTCTCATATGTCATGAATACCATAAAGGATGGTGCATACTGGGTCACCTCTGTAATTTCAAAGGCATAAAGTTTATCTGACTCTTCATCCTTAAGCGTTAAGGTATCGCCGACTCCCAGTCCATATTTATAAGCAATGGACGAGCTTATGGCTACTTTGCTGGAAGAGTCCTCCAAATCCACATCAAAGAACGGATTATTTCCTGTAATGCCTAACACTGTTATGTCAAAAGTGTATCCATAGATTTCTTTTTTCATGGTCTTTGCATATGCCTCATAGCCGCCTTCCGGTGCTTCCTTAGACGGATACTTATAGGTATACATATATTCATACTTTGTGTCCTCTACATATTCCACATTGACATTATGACAGTAAATATAGATTTCCAAGGACATCATCGTAAGGAGGAGGCTTACAAACATTCCAAATACCACAGTAAATCCGGTTCTGCTCTCCCGCATCATCTGACGGATTTTAAAGAGCTTTACAAAGCTCATATTCTTAAGGTTCATGCTCTTTCCCCGGACTGCCTTCTGCTCATTGCGAAGCAGCGTCAGCACCGGCTTATTGAGCCGTTTACGGATTACCAGCGTATTTACAACCAGTGAAACCAGCGGTGGAACAATAATTCCATAAATAAAAAGATATGGCATTACCACTACCCTAAGTTCCGGCAGGGAATAATAGTTATAGCAATCCTGCATCTGCACCGGAACCCCCACCGAGGAATATCCCAAAAGCGTGCCGATTAGTCCGGCAAGAAATGCGACCGCTGTCGGCAGTGTGATATAATGTGCCATCAGATTTTTTCTTTTTACACCCAGTGCGTACAAGGCACCGATGACCTGACTTTCCCGGTCAATGGAATGTACCACAAAGACAGAAAGCACATAGGAAATCAATACTAAAATAATGACTCCTGCTATCATTCCCACGCTGCGGTAAAGTTCCTGGTCTCCGGAAGCTGCCTGTATTCTGGCATTGTCTCCGGCTTTTACAAAAGTAAGAAGATTCGTGGCATCTGCATCAAATACCTCATCGATTACATCATCTGTCTCTTCTTTTAATGTCTTGATGCCGTCCTTTAATTCTTCTGCTCCGTCTGCTGCTTCCTTCGTTCCATCGGTATATTCTTTTACGCCATCCGAAAATGCCTGAAGCTGTTCTAACTGCTGCAACAGACTGCGATAAGACATTTTCAAAATCGGCTGGTCAGAATTTTCGATTTTCTGCTTTAAGACCGTAACGAAGTTATCTTTTGTAAGCTCTGCTACTCCATATGCTCCAAGTGTCTTATTGGCTTCTTTCAGATATGCCTCGAAAATTTCATCGGCACCCTTCGTAAGCGTTCCATTATTCTCTGTCAGCTCTGCAAGCCCATCCTTTAATTCGCCTGCTCCATTGAAAAGCTCCTCGATGCCATTTGTCAGGTCATCCTTTCTTCCCATGGTCCGCTCCCAGTATTCCTGAAAGAACGGGTCTTCTACATCACCGGAAGTAAATTCCAGCTTTTCTAATTTATCCTTTAACGCATCATCTGTCATTTTTCCATTCAGACGGTAGGCATAATAATATTCTTCCGATTTTGTGCTTTTCTGTTCCTGCTCCAAGTCATGATAAGTATCCGCTGTCACAAATGCAATTCCGAAATTCTTGCTGTCACAGCCGGTATCTCCCAGGGACTTCATTACATTATCATAATCCGGCACTGTTCCGATTCCGCTTACCGTAAAGGAACGACCGCCCAGTTCTATCTTGTCCCCCGGTATGATTTCATTTACCTCTGCGAAACGCCGCTCGATGACAATTTCATCCTCTGCCACCGGAAGGGTTCCCTCTTTTAATGCCACCGTATTTATCTGCTCCCGGTTTGCAAATACACGAAGTGTCTTGCTGTCTTCATAGGAATAATCCATGAAAAACATTTTTTCCAGAGTAATTCCTTTCTCTGTCAGTTCCGCAAACTCACTTTCCTTCATGGGAACAAACAGGGAAAATTCTCCATCCTCTACCTGCTGTGCTTCATCCGCTTCTTCACTGCCCCGGATGATGGTTTCCGCTGCGCCAATCATACTGACTACCAGATACATACTTAAGACAATCAGTAATGCCAGTGCCAGATACCGTGGAAAATTTGCTTTGAAATCCCTGACAATCCTTTTTCTTAATATCTTCTGCATCCTACAAATCCTCCAATTCTGCTGCCGGTATCTTCTGTTCGTTATAATAATCCTTCCGAATCTGACCATCCTTTACCACAACTACCTGGTCTACCATATTTTTAATAGAATTGTTATGAGTTACAATCAGCATGGTCGTGCCATATCTGGCATTGATTTTCTCCAACAGAATCAGGATATCTTTAGAAGTCTTAGAATCCAGTGCTCCGGTAGGCTCATCACAGAGCAGCAGCTTTGGATTTTTAATCAGTGCTCTTGCAATGGCACACCGCTGCTGCTGTCCACCGGACAACTGGGACGGGAATTTATTCTGATGCTCCGTCAGTCCCAGCACCTCCAATAATTCTTCCATCTCAAGCGGCTGCTTCGTAAGATACTGGCAGACCTGAATATTTTCTCTTACCGTAAGATTCGGGACCAGATTATAAAACTGAAAAATAAATCCCAGATAATCTCTCCGGTAATCCGATAATGCTTCTGCCTGCATTCCTGCAATCTCGGTTCCATCTACTTTTACGGAACCGGAATCTATGCTGTCGAGTCCCCCGATACAGTTTAACAGAGTGGATTTACCGGAACCGCTGGTTCCCTGAATCACACACATGTCTCCTTCTTTTACCTGCAGGGATACACCTTTTAATACCTGGATATAGCTGTCTCCCTCTCCATAGCTTTTCTTCAAATCGGATACTTCTAAATACATTTTCTTCCTCCTTCACATATCGCTTTAACATAACGTTGTTATGTTATTGTTATTTTTTTAGCTATGTGTGGATATCACACATAGCCTTTTCTTTATGTAAGCTTTTCTTTTTCTATTTTTATTTCTATTTTTATTTTCTTTTTTCCGGCTTCTTTTTTTTCTTTTTCTTTTTGTTCTTCTCCTGTGCTTCCTGCTTCTTTGCTTTTGGCGTTGCCTCCGCATCAAACAGTGCATACCAGCCTGCCACAAGATATTTGATTACATCCCGAAGATGTGCCATTGCTTTCTCTTCATCCGGTTCGTGGGTCAGAAGATGAACAAAAGCATCAATCTGCATATGCGCCAGCCAGTGAATCGTATATTCATCCGGCAGTGGAACGCCCCACTTTTCTGACTGTGCCCTGGCAAGTGCCCGGTAATTCTGCTCTGCAAAGCTTACAAACGCTTCAATACAGCCAGCCATCTTAGAGCCCTGACTTTTAAGCAACAATAACTGGACGCTGTCATAATTCTCATAAAGAATATGCACAATCTTTGCTGCCGCATAAACATCGTCCCCTATGGAATTCTCATCTTCCTGCGATTCTTCTGCTGACTTTTCCGTTACTGCTTTTTCCAGCCCTTCCACCTCTAAAAGCTCCTGCTTCATATGGGCTTCCATCAGCTTCTGAATCATCTCTACTACAGGCTGCACCAAAGATGCAAACAATTCTTCTTTATCCTGAAAGAAAAAATACAATGCTCCCGTTGTTACACCTGCATTCCTGCAGATATTCCGCAGGGATGCCCCCTGGTATCCTTTTTCCATAAATTCTGTTTTTGCACTGATTAATAATTTTGCTTTTGTCTCTTTCTCATCCTTCATGGAATCACCAGCCTTTATATACGTTTCACATAACGCTGTTATGTTAGTATATTATTCAAAATTTGTCAACTGTCTGTTTTTTTGTAGCTAGCATTATTTTTCTGTACGATACTCCCGCATCTATATCCACTGCTTATTTTCGAATAAATTTATCATCCCCTGATGGCATCTCATCATCCGACACGTAACGTTCTACTCTCATATGAAGATCATATTTATCCCGCAATGCTGCAATGGTCTGCATCATCGGAGAAGCATGGTGCACATCTAATGCCTTCTGGCTCTCCCAGCTGTCTATCAGAAGTACCGTTTCCTTATCCTGCAGCGGCTGAAAATATTCATATCTTAAATTGCCCTCTTCACGACGGATTGCATCTGCTGTTCCGCTGTTTTCCATCTCCTGCGCAAATTTTAATGCATTTCCATTTTCACCGGTGTAATAAAGATTTACTGTTATGCTCATATGCGTCTTTCTCCTAATGATATTAAAATTGTAGTTACAAAGTCTCTAAGAAATGAATCATCAGTTTCTTTAATTCCTTCTGCTCAGTTGTCAGAATTACATTCATCAGATTCGCTTCTAACATCTTTTTCATTTTCTTTTTTATTTTCATTTCTGTCACTCCTCGTATAATATCTTTTAGATACAAAATATATGTATCTAGGTTTAATAAGTTACTACATAAATATTGTTCAATAGGCTTAGTTAAGCCCATGATATAATTGTCCTAGTGTCAATCAGGTAATAGTTCTTTTCGCTCCT
>JBNMJI010000107.1:0-6253 GCA_050873725.1 Roseburia sp. | reverse complement strand
TCCGTATTCCCTCCATTTGTTCAAAATATGATATTAGATTCAAAAATAATGTAACATACAAATCTGCATGTGTACAGTGGTTACAAAAAGGTGCCTATGTAATAAAAAAGTGCGTACTTTTTTAGCGGAAAAACGCTTGTTATGATAAGTTTGCAACAAGGAAATTGCCGAAAAACAAAAGAATCAGGAGGTAACAAAAATGGCATTATCAAATCTTTTTGGATGGAACAACAAAGCGGACGCAAAGACAAGTACAGCATGTGGAACAGCCTGCGGAGCAGCAGACAAACCGGAGCAGAAACCGGCAGCATGTGGAACAGCCTGTGGAGCAGCAGACAAACCGGAGCAGAAACCGGCAGCATGTGGAACAGCTTGTGGTGCATCTGTCAAATAAGAAAGATTAGGAAAGAAGGGCAGGATAGGATGAGTCAGTATTTTTCATTTCAATGGCATATTACAGATGAATGTGACCAGCGTTGTAAACATTGTTATATTTTTTCGGGAGACGGATGTAAGGAATTAAAAAGCATGACATTCGACCAGATGCGTGAAGTGGTAGCAAATTGCGAAGATTTCTGCAAGGTTTATAACCGGGTGCCATATTTTTATATCACCGGAGGAGATCCTATCCTTCACCCGGATTTCTGGAAGCTGATGGTATTGCTGAAAAGCAAAAATATACCATTTACTTTAATGGGAAATCCCTTTCATTTAAATGATGAAATCTGCAGAATGTTAAAGGTGTGCGGTTGTGAGAAATACCAGATGTCTTTGGATGGAATGCAAAAGACACATGACTGGTTCCGCAAACCGGGCAGCTTTGATCTGACACTGGAAAAGGTTGGTTGCCTTAACCAGGCAGGAATCAAAAGTATTATTATGAGTACTGTATCAAAGACTAATTTAAAGGAAATTCCGGATATTATTGATGCGGTAGTAAAAGCGAAAGTTAAGGTATATGCATTTTCCCGCTATGTCTCAACCGGCGGAGAGGTAGACAGCAATCTGACTCCGCAGGAGTATAGAAATTTACTGGAAATCTGTGATGCGAAATATAAAGCATATGAGGCGGCGGGGTGTGAGACCTATTTTAATAGAAAAGACCATTTGTGGACGTTATATGAATATGAAAATGGCCAGTTTAAACTGCCACAGAATGCAGCAGACGGAATGATTTATGGTGGCTGTAACTGCGGAAACTGTCATATTACAATATCTTCAAACGGAGATGTGATGGCATGCAGAAGAGTGATGGACAGTAAGGTGGCAAATGTATTCGAAGACCGGCTGGCAGATGTCTGGATATGCCAGATGGAGCAATACCGGGACTATGATAAATTCGTAAAGTGCAGTAAATGTGAACTGAAGGCATGGTGCCGGGGCTGTCCTGCCGTTGCAAACGGTGCAACCGGAAATTTCTATGGAGCAGACCCACAGTGCTGGAAAACGAAAAATAATATTACAGGGGAGGTATTGCCATGTTAATGGATATAATCAAAGCAAGACATTCCATCCGGAAGTATCAGGATGAGCAGATAAAAAGAGAAGACCTGGAGAAAATATTAGAAGCCGGAAATTATGCACCCAATGCCGGAGGTGGACAGCGGAGCATGATGGTTGCCATACATAATAAGGAGATTGCAGCATATGTTGGGAAACTTAACATGGCGCATTTTGACCGGACGCATTTGGCTGGAAACTATGTATCGAAAGAGCAGCCCAGTATCATTGATGATCCGACAATCAAAAATGGTTTCTATGATGCACCAACGGCAGTCTGCGTATGCTGTCAGAATAATTTTCTGTTTCGGACAGCGGATGCCTTCTGCATGATGGAAAATATGGTCTTGCAGGCAACGGAACTTGGCATTGCATCCTGCATCATTTCAAGAGGCTATGAGACCTTCGATTCCAAAGAAGGAAGAAAGCTGATGAAGGAATGGGGCGTACCGGAAAATTATCGTTGTGAAGGCTTTGTTATCTTAGGATATATTAAGGGCGAGCAGCCACACAGCAAGCCAAGAAAACCGGGAAGAATAAAAATAATAGAATAGAGATAATGGACTAGAGAAAAGAAACCGGAATAAAAGATTAGAGATAAAAGAATAGTGATAATAAAATAGAGGTGACAAAATGGATTTGGCAACATGTTTAAAGAAAATGCAGTTGGTAGGTGTGCTGGCATTTGCAACAGTGGATGTAGATGGCGCACCACAGATTCGAAATATCAGTGCGATACATTATGAAGAAGATGCAATTTACTTTTTTACAGCAAGAGGAAAGAATTTTTGCCGGGAGCTTCAGCAGGATGGCAGAGTGCAGATTCTTTGTTATACCAGATATAAGGAAATGATTCGGATGTCTGGAAAAGCCTATGCAGTGGTGGAGAGCGAACAGGAAAAATGGCGGGATATTATTTTTGCAGAACAGCCTTATCTTGGCAATGTATATCCGGGCGATACCAGAAATATCGGAATTGTTTTCTGCATCGACAGAGCAGAAATAGAATATTTTAATCTGGGTGTAAATCCCATATTCCGGGAGACATATCAATTGGGAAATGCTAGAATAGAAGAAAAAGGATATTACATAACGGATGACTGCATTGGATGTGGCACCTGCCAGTGCAGTTGTCCGCAACGCTGTATTACAGAAGGCGAGCCATTTACAATACAGCAGAATCATTGTCTGCACTGTGGAAGCTGTTATGAAAATTGTCCGGTGCAGGCAATTGAAAGAAGAGGATAGTATGAATCAGTCAGAGAGAAGACGTTATTTAATCGAAAGATTGTTAGAAGAGCGGAAGGAATATTGGAAGGAAGAGAAAACCATGCAGATTCCGACCGGAGAAGAAAAACAGACAACACTGCTCCGGTCACTGATGAATGTCAGAATGCCATCTGCTATAGATGAGGAGTTTTTGAACATACAGGATGCTTATTTACAGCAGGCGAATGCCGAAAAGGGAATCGTGACACTTGATGAAATGGAAGAATTAGAGCCGGAGCTTTATCTTTACAAAGGAGACATTACGAGGCTTAAGGTAGGAGCTATTGTAAATGCTGCCAACAGTGGAATGACAGGCTGTTACCAGCCCTGCCATAACTGCATTGACAACTGTATCCACACTTATGCGGGAGTCCAGCTACGGTTAGCATGTGCAAAGCTGATGCAAAAGCAGGGGCATGAAGAACCAACCGGTCAGGCGAAGCTTACATCTGCCTATAATCTTCCCTGCAAATATGTGATTCATACGGTAGGGCCGATTGTAAGAGGAAGGCTTACAAAGGAGCATGAAGCACTTCTGTCTTCCTGCTACCAGTCCTGTCTGGAAGCTGCTGATGAAAAGAACTTAACATCCATTGCCTTCTGCTGCATTTCTACCGGTGTATTTATGTTTCCAAATGAGCGGGCAGCTGAGATTGCAGTGGAAACGGTGAAAGCATATAAAAAGAGAACCGGAAGCCGGATAAAAGTAGTCTTTAATGTTTTTAAGGATTATGATGAAGCTTTTTACAGAAACCTGTTGTAAGTGAGGAAAATTAAGATAAGGAAGAAAATAGGATAAAGTAGAAACCAAGATATAAAAGATTAAGATATAAAAGAAACCAGGATAAGGAGTGCATATGAAAATTACGTTTGAAAAATTCCTGTGTGGAATACCGGCAAGGGATTATATCACTCAGGATATTCCATATCAGGAACAGATCAAAGAAGCTGGAAAGATGCTAAAGGATGCAGATTTTGTCTTAATCGGTGCAGGAGCCGGAATGAGCACGGCAGCAGGCGCACAGTATGGAGGCAGCTTTTTTGAAGAAAATTTTGGAGAATTTCAGAAAAAGTATGGACAAGGTCCTTATATGCAGGATATGTATTCGGCAGGTTTTTATCCGTATCCGGATGAAGAAAGTTATTGGGGCTACTGGTCGAAGCAGGCACTGCTCGGTGGGATGGAACTGGATGTGACACCGCTTCATAAGTGTTTATTAGAGGCTCTTTCTGATAAAAATATATTTGTATTAAGCACCAATGCAGATGGGCAGTTTGTGAAAGCCGGGCTGCCGGAAGAGAAAATATTCTGTACCCAGGGAGACTATTTTCATATCCAGTGCAGGCGGGGCTGCCATAATAAGATTTATGATGCAAGAAAGCTTTTTTCCCAGATGAATCAGGCGAGAAAAGACTGTAAGATTCCATCCTACATGGTACCGAAATGTCCGGTCTGTGGCGGATCGATGGATATGAATCTAAGAAAAGACGGACATTTCGTTCAGGATGAGGCATGGTATCATGCGGAAAAACTTTTTTCGGAATATCTTAGCGAAGCGGTGCATAAGAAGCTTGTATTATTGGAATTAGGCGTTGGATTTAACACACCGACCATCATTCGTTTTCCGTTTGAAAAGCTGGTGCGGGAGCATAAAAATATAAGTCTGATAAGATTAAACCTTGGCGCAGCAGTCGTGCCTGAAAGCTTTGGAAAACGGGCAGTGGGTATTGATGCAGACATGGCGGAAAGCATCCGGGATATTGCCGGCTGCTACAAATAAGAATGATTGAAATATGATTATCGAACAGCGAATGCTGTTCATGATATCATGCTTAAAAAAGGCGCAGGAAATTTGGCTTGATTCATAAAAAAACAGAGAGGATAAATACATGAATATATTTGAACTGAAAGAGAGAACACCAAAGAGAATCGAACAATTATTATCCGTCTGGGAGCAGTCCGTCCGGGCAACCCATTTATTTCTCTCTGACGAAGAAATCAATCAGATTAAAGAGTATGTGCCGCAGGCACTCAGTAATGTGGCACATTTAATTATTGCTGAAAGTGAATCCGGTGAGATAGCAGCTTTTTTAGGAACAGAACACAATCGTCTGGAAATGCTTTTCTTAGCACCAGAGGAAAGAGGCAGAGGACTTGGCAGACAGTTACTACAATATGGAATTGAAAACTATGATATAAATGAAGTCACAGTAAATGAGCAGAATCCTAAAGCGGTTGGCTTCTATGAGCACATGGGATTTGAAACATATAAAAGAACAGATTTTGATGAGGAGGGGGATCCGTATCCGCTGTTATATATGAAACGATAATGGAATGGCGGCAGATATTGACAGATAGAATAAAAAGGAATAAAATAAATGCGTTTATTGATAAATGCATTTATTTTATAGGAGGCATTTATGCCAGCAAAAAAACAAATTACAAAGGAAATGATTTTAAAGGCGGCATTAAATCTTTTAAAGCGTCGTGGATTTGAGGCAGTTAATATTAAGGAACTTGCAAAGGAGTTAAATTGTTCAACACAGCCGGTGTATCTATCCTTTTCCGGAATGGAGGAATTACGAAGTGATTTAATTCCTCTGGCAGTGAAAGAATTTGAGGAGATTATGAAAAAGGATAGTAAACATGGTGTGGTTTGTCTTTATGACTTGGAATATGTTCAGTTTGCAAAGAAGGAACCAAAACTGTTTTGTTTCTTATTTATGCGAGCGAATGCTTTTTCGGAGACAAAACGGATTTTACTTCCGATAATTGAACAATCAATTACGGATTTTATGAATATATATCATATCAGCCATGAAGAGGCGGATTATCTGCATGACCATCTCTGGATGCACACACATGGAATAGCATCTATGATTGCTACGGATTTCTGTGATTGGGATATGAATAAAGTAAGTCAGATGATTGAGGAATGTAAGGCTGTTTTTACAGAGAAATACGAGGCGTAAAATGTTATTTTCAAATAAGGATTTAAAAAATTTAATTGTCCCGCTTTTTGTGGAACAATTTCTTTTAATGTTTGTAGGAATCGCAGATACATTTGTGGTCAGCTTTTCCAGTGAGGCGGATGTATCGGGAGTCTCTTTGGTAACATCTTTTAATACAATTTTGATTTTTCTTTTCACAGCACTTTCCGCAGGTGGAGCGGTTATTATCAGCCAGTATATCGGAAGCCGGGATTCAAAGACTGCATCCAGATCGGCCAGTCAGTCATTACTTATTTCAATTCTGATATCAGTTATCTTGTCAGCACTGATTCTGATATTCCGTCATCCACTTTTAAATCTGTTATTTGGAAAGATTGAAGCAGATGTAATGAGTGCCTGTGAGAGTTATCTTGTGATAACAACATTTTCACTTCCGGCACTTGCAATTTATGATGCCGGAGCAGCTCTTTGCAGAAGCATTGAAAAGACAAATGCTACCATGTACATTTCGGCAATTACTAATATTGTTAAT
>JBNMJI010000106.1:0-6304 GCA_050873725.1 Roseburia sp. | reverse complement strand
CATGGGTATCTACTACGATACTTGGGTCATGGTAAATATTTCCCCGGATTACATTTGCGGTCTTTCGTCCCACTCCCGCAAGAGAGGTAAGCTCTTCTAAAGTGGACGGAACTTCTCCATGATATTCCTGTACCAGTGTTCTTGCGCAGGATATGATATTCTTTGCTTTATTGTGATAGAATCCGGTGGAACGGATGTCCTCTTCTAATTCTGCCAGGTCTGCATTGGCAAATTTCTCTAGGGTGTCATATTTTTTAAACAGTGTCTCTGTCACGATGTTTACTCTGGCATCGGTACACTGCGCACTTAAGATTACCGCAATCAGAAGCTGCCACGGTGTCTCGTGATTGAGATAACAGATATATTCTGTTCCATAGGTTTCATCTAATCTTTTTAAGATTTCTGCTGTCCTTTTTGTCACTTTATCTCTCCCTCCCACTGAATTTTTGTAACCTCTGCCTGATTCGTCAGGGGATTTCTTTTTTCATAATCAAATTTCAGATAATATGGCTCGCATTTTCTGCCAAATGTATCTGCTTCAAAGCTATAGTCAAAGCTTTCGATATGCGCAAGGCTTCCTTTCGGGCAATGGGCTCTTGTCACATCTTTCCACTGAGTATAATCCTTTGCCCATTTCGGACGGCTCTTGGCATTTTCCCTGCTGTAAATATCGTAAGTTGCTGCCTGATAGAACACTTCCATATCTGCCACACCAAGACTTTCTACATATTCTAAGAGAATCTCACTTCGCCGCATTCTGGTATGACTCATGGCAAGGTAACCGTGTTCCTCATAGAAATGTCCTAAGTCTTCAAACATATGATAAGCACTTTCGTGTATCGTCTCTAACAGCCGGATGCTCACTGGAAACTGTGTACTGTTATAATATACCTCAAGCATTTCTTCCGCCAGTTTTATGTTACAGATATCTTCATAGGAAAGCCACTTCGTCCGAAGCACTTCATAAGGTGGCTTTGCACGGTATACTGCTTCATACTCTTTCGCATGCTCATACATATATGAGCCCTTTAAAACTTTTAAAAATCCAAGCTGCAGCTGTTCCGGCTTCCATTCATAAATATCATCAAAGGAATGGGTAAAAGTCTCATAATCCTCATATGGCAGTCCTGCAATCAAATCGAGGTGCTGATGAATATTTCCCACCTTCTGGACTTTTTTCATCATCCGGTGCACATCCTTTAAATCCATATGACGGTGGATTTCCCGGATGGTTGCATCATGGGTGGACTGTACCCCGATTTCTAACTGTATCAGACCCGGACGCATCTTTGCAATTAAGTCTGCTTCCTCATCTGTCAACAAATCTGCAGCAATTTCAAAATGAAAATTCGTGATTCCGTTATCATGTTCTAAAATATACTGCCAGATTTCCATGGCATGCTTTTTGTCACAGTTAAAGGTACGGTCTACAAATTTGACCTGTTTTACCTTCTGGTCTAAGAAAAACTGTAACTCTCTTTTTACAATTTCCACATTCCGGAACCGAAGCATCTTCTCCACTGATGACAGACAGTAGCTGCAACGGAATGGACAGCCTCTGCTGGATTCATAATAAATAATCCGGTGGGAAAAATCCTCCGATAAGTCATAGCAGAAGGGAATCGTATTCATATCAAGGATTTCCTGTGGCTCATGAATCTTCACATTTCCTGCTTCGTCCAAAAGGGCAATGCCCTTCATGGTTTCTAAATCTCCCTCGCCTTTCACATAGTACCTGCAAAGCTCCGAGAAAGTTTTCTCCCCTTCGCCGATTATGACACCGGTAATAAACGGATGCTCTTTTATGAATGCTTCCACTTCATAGGAAACCTCAGGACCGCCTACCCAGATTGGAACCTTGGGGCAAAGTTTATGAAATTCCTCTGCCACTTCTAAGATAATGGAAATATTCCAGATATAGCAGGAAAAGCAGAGCACATCTGGCTTTTTCAAATAGATTTCCCTTAAAATATATTCTGTCCGGTTATTAATGGTATATTCTGCCAGTTCTATATTTTCTTTTAATTCTCCGGCATATGCCCGCAGGCTGTAAACCGCAAGATTCGAATGAATATACTTTGCATTTACTGCCGTGAGTAATATTTTTTTCATGATTTCTTCCTCTTTTATTTCTATTCTGGAAAATTCATATTGGCGACATATCTTTCTTCAAAGTCCGCCTGTTCCGCAAGATTAATGGATTTACATTTCTTTATCATCTCTTCTGTGCGGCTTTTATTCTCTTTTGAACTTCCATAGGCGATGCAGCCCTGCAAGGATGTATTTCCTACTGCTTTCGTACATTTTTCCAGCTCTGCCGGCAGCAATCCAATGCCTGCGGCTTTATGCACATCAAGATATACACCAAAGCCTCCGGCCAAATATACCTTTTTTATTTCTCCCATGGAAATGCCAGCATATTCTAACAGCAATTCGATTCCACTGTGAATTGCTGCTTTGGCAAGCTGTACCTCCCTGATGTCCTGCTGGGTAAAAGTAATCTGTTTGCCATCCTTTGTCCGCACCAGTGGGAAGCCTGTTTCCCTGTATTTTTCCTTCATTTGGCCGAATGCATCTATGATATGATTTTCATAGAGTCCTGCCACCAGTTCCAGCACGCCGGTTCCACAGATTCCCGTTGCCGGTGCATTTCCAATGGTTCCGGTAATTGCCCGTTCTCCAATGACACGTACCTTACTGACAGCTCCTGTCACGCTGGCAACACCGCAGGAAATATTTCCGCCCTCTAACGCCGGTCCTGCCGGTGCAGAAGTGGCAATCATCTTATCCTCCAATGCCAGCACCATTTCTCCATTGGTTCCCAAATCTAAAAGCAGGGATGGTTTTTCCTCTTCATCCATCCTGCACGCCAGCATGCCAGCTGCAATATCTGCTCCCACAAAGGCAGAAATGCCCGGCAGCAGCGTCACCGGTATGTTAGAAATGCTGTCCTTTCGTTCTGCGAGACTGACCGGAGTAAACGGTGCCTTACCAAGTCCCTCACAGGAATCTCCCACATAAAGATGTTCCATGGTGGTATTTCCCGCAATATAAATATGTTCCATTACAATATCTTTCTGTTTCTTCTGTATCTCTTCTAACAGGCTTAAAATATCCTGCCGGATTAACATCTTTAATCTTTCGCCCGCTCCTGCTACGGATGCCTTAATCCTGCTCAATACATCCTGTCCAAAAATACGTTGACTGTTGCCGCAGCCTGCTGTAGCAAGCACCGCTCCCGTCTCCTTATCTACCAGTGCCGCCGCTATGGTGGTAGTTCCGATATCTACCGCAAGAAAGGCTTTCCTCATTTGTCTTTTTGCTTCCTGTTCTGATGCCTGTGCTCTGTTTTCCGTTCTATTTATCTGCTCTTTACTCGGCATCTGCCGGGTGGTATTTATTCTTTCTACTCCGGCAATCTGAGTTAATTCTTCTCTACTTTCTTCCCATCCAAAGGCTGATATTGTAATATCCTCTTCCGGTTCCGGGTAAATCTTACAGGAATTCACCCATGTGCCATCTATCTCTACTTTACATTTTCCGCAGGTGCCGTTTCCACCACATGCCATAGGAACCTTATAATCTTTCCGAAGCAGTGCCTGTGCAATGCTTTCTCCCGGCTGCATGGTAATGTCCTGATGTAATTGTCCGATTCGAAGTTTCAGCATTGTTGTCACTGCCTCCTTTCTTTGTGGCTATTATACCCCCCGGCATCGCCACTTAACAAGGGGAAAATCTTTTCTGTTCTGCCTTAGCACACCCATCTATAAAATTTATATAAAATTTTGCGAAAAGAATTGACAGCCAATGTATTATTATATAGACTGATGGTAACATATAAAAAAGTAATTGGGCTGGTCAAGCGACCCTGGTCCACCGAGCGGCGGGGAAATTCCCCGCCATTACTATTTCAACATATCTATTATTCAAAGGACAAATCTATGACAAATAAAATTCTAAGTGTTTTCATTGATGAATCCGGAGACTTCGGTCCTTATGATTCACATGCTCCCTATTATCTGGTTTCTATGATATTACATGACCAATCCATTTCCCTTTCTGAAAATATTGCAAATTTTGACAGACATTTAACCAATTTGGGATATCCCCACCACGCTATTCACACCGGTCCCCTTATTCGCCGGGAATCCATTTATTCTCATGATTTGACCTCAGAACGAAAACGTCTTTTTCATGCGCTTTTCCATTTTGCCCGTAAATTAGACTTCCATTATATCTGCATTAAAATCAGGAAAAACAAATGTCCTGACGCCATTACAATGACATCTAAGCTTACTCATGAATTATCCAATGCCATACAGCAACATGAAAAACTATGGAATCAGTTTCAACAAGTTACTATTTACTATGATAATGGTCAAATAGAACTTACCAAAATTCTCACTTCTGTATTTCATTTATTATATACACATGTTGATTTTCGTAAAGTAAAACCCATTGATTATAAGTTATTTCAAATAGCCGATCTTATCTGCACTTTAGAATTACTGGCAGAAAAATCCGAAACCCATTCCTTTTCTAATTCTGAAAAGAATTTTTTCGGCAACACCCGGGATTTCAAAAAGAATTATCTGAAACCTATCCGTCAAAAGCGTCTTTAAACTACAAATACCGCCGGCAGCTACGCTCCCAAACGCAGTTGCCGACGGTATTTTCACGCCCTTATATTTATAATATAAACCTTATTATTACATCTACTCCACCAATCAGAAGAAGAATTCCTCCGATTAGATATACCTTTGTCTTCTGTTCATAGCCGAAATGATATCCAACATAAACACCACCGACTACACAGACAACGGTAAGTATGATTCCTACCAGCATCAATGACAGAAGGCTTGTTCCCAGGAAGCCAAATGCCGCACCGGTTAGGAATGTATAAAATGATGTTACAGCGCAGATTCGCGCGAATTTACGTACACCAAGGTTATCTTCCCGGCGTTCGTCAATCCGGTCATTCTTCCAGGCTTTAATCAAAAGCCGGATTCCCAGACACAGGAATACTGCCACTGAAATCACTTCACCTAATATAACCTGTGATTCTTTAATATCATATTTACACAGGAGGCCGGCTCCAAGATTTCCAAGATATAAAGCAATTACCTGCCATACGGATACCAGTAATGCCACCAGTACAAGCTGTTTGGTACGAATCTTAGCTACCATCGCTCCCTGACATTCTACTGAAGCAAATACATCCATGGAAAGTCCGCACACAATCATTAATGTCTCTATCCAGTTCATCTTCCGTCCTCCTTTCTCTTAAAATTATTATACTTAATCCTCTGCCTTAATGGAAGCAGTTTCCCAAATAAATTTTACATTTCCTTTGACACCGTCTGCTGTCTTGGTAAATGTGTTATACTCATTTCCGGCATCCAGCACTGCATCTACTTTATCTAAGAGCTCTTTCAAATCTCCGTTGTAAGCATCTGCAAGTTTTTCGATTGCCTGCTCATCAAACTGTGCCATTCCATCTGCCAGTGTCTCAGAACCATCCTCTAACTGATCTACACCATTTATCAAAAGGTCTGTTGCACTCTTTAAAGAAGTCATTCCTGCATTCAGTTTGTCGTTGTTTGCAACTAAGGTATTTGCTCCGTCAGCCAGCTGTTTTGCGCCATTGGTCAGATCTGTAATTCCCTGTGAAAGTGCACCATTTACAGAGCTGTCTAATGTATTAACACCTGCTACGATTCCATTGTCGCCATTCAGACCTGCATCTAAGGATGCTGCTCCTGCCTTTAAGGTTGCGAGCTGTGTATCATCAAACTGTGCAAGTCCTGCCTGTACCTGAGCCAGTGCCTGTGCACCACCTGTGGTTCCAAGTTTTGTTGCAACTGCTGAAATATTCTGTAACTGGGCTGCATAGGCTGTACTTAAGCTATTGAAATCAACCGCACTGCCTGCCTGGGTAGTTACTGCTAAAAGTGTTGCATTGGTTGTATCATCCAGCATATAAATTTTCTGTTCTGCATTAACTGCCTGTAATCCACCACCAGTTAAAGCTATTACCTGTCCATAGGCACTATTTAATGTAGTTCCCGGTGTCTGTAACTGCTGTAATACTGCAAGGTAACTTACTGCTGCACTGGTATAATCAGTCAAAGCGGAAGTAAATGCTGCCTGTGCGTCTGCTGAAGAAGCATAAGCATCCATTCCTGCAAGGCTGCCATTTACAGTAGATTTCAAAGTTCCAATTCCATCTACTAACTGGGCAACTCCGCCATTAATCTGTGTTGCACCAGCTCCTGCCTGCTGCACACCGGTCTTTAATGCGGAT
>JBNMJI010000105.1:0-6312 GCA_050873725.1 Roseburia sp. | reverse complement strand
TGTCTTTTGAGAGTATCTGGATTCGCACCCTCTGGGATATCTGGATACGAACCTGAATGATACAATTCAACACACATCAGTTTAAACTCATAACTATAACGCATAAAAACACCCTCCTTACTGGTTGTCCAGTAAAGAGGGTACATATCAAAATTTTTTCCAATATCCGGGGGATTTTTCAATGACTATAAATAACCAAAACTTGCAAATCATCCGTAAAATGCTGCCTGAGGCAGGTTCTCTAGATTTAATCAAATACGACCCGCTCCACTTTCTTTAAGACCTTGGTCAATGGATAATACAGAATAAAGCATATGATAAAATTGCTGATTCCATGAAGAATATCATAAGGGATTCCTGCTATCCACCAGGTCACTGCCGTCCGGATTCCGCCGATAAAGAAATAGGGAATGGAACACAGTGCTCCAAATAAAAGTCCGTAAATGCCGGCTAAAATACTCCAGAACCAGACTGATTTCTGTTTCCGGAATATCTGTACCACAATGGATAACAACGGCCAGATATAAAGGTACATAATGACCCAGAGCCCCAGTCCCCAGATTAAACACTCAATTCCAACAAAGGCAAAAACTGCCGGAAGTGCTTTTTTCCCAAAATGGATACTATATAAAATTACCAGTAATGTCACCAGTTCTACATTGGGCACAACAGAAAGTGCCAGCTTTGCTGCCTCTATGGTAGCAGTCATCACTCCCATTAATGCAATGTCTTTTGTCGTAATTCCTGTCTTTCTCATTTTACTATTTCATATACCAGACTGTAGGTATCTCCATCTGTAACCGGCTGCGAATCCACTCCATAGTTTCCATATTCGCCATTGACATATAATGCCCAGTATGCCTTATCCTTACTGTAATCTGCCGTTACTCCATTTACCGTATCGATAAAAAGACCGTAGTCCGATTCTTCTCCTTCTATCGTCAAATCATCTGCCTTTTCCAGTTCTTCCAGTGCTCCTCTTAAATACTCTGCATCGGTATGTCCGGTATACTCTGTTGTCTCACCGTTATCATCTACTACCTTAAGGATATACTCTTTGCTTCCCTGTGCTGCCTTTGGTCCAAATACCGCATAAATTACGGCGAACGCGGCAAGCAGTACAATAAGAATCACTGCTCCAATGATTATTTTTTTCCTGTCACTCTGTTTCTTTTCCATGCATGTCTCCTCATTCTTTTCTATTTCAGATATCCGTCCTTTGCAATATCAGAAACCACAGTGGTTGGAATCGTAAATTCTACAATTCCCATATAGCCCGGTGCTACTTCGTATTTATCAAAAACGATAGTCAGCTTTCCGTCTTTATTGACATAGAAATTTACATCATTCTTAATTCCATCAAAGCTGTAGCCATCTACATCCTCTTCTAAGAAGTATTGCAGATTACTGTCTTTTTCCATATTTTCCTTCATCTGCTTTTTTATTTCCTCAGAAATCCGTTTCAGATAATCAGAATCCTCCTGAAATAAATCCTTTAATGTAATGGTATTTCCAGTCTCCTTATCTACATTATATATTTTTGTGTACTGATTGGAACCTGCCATTACAATAGAAGTGTCGATTCTTAAGGCAAACAGCCGGTCGTTATCAGTCACTACCTGATAGGATGAATCCACTGCTTCATTTCCATTCTCGCCATCTCCTATGGAAGCTACATCTGACTGATAAGACTCTATGATGTCACCGGCATATTTCTTTACTTCCTGATTCAGCTCGTCCGTCTCATCCGATAATACTTCCCCATCCTGATTGGTCACCGCCACCTGGGGAATGTCTACATTTGCCTCCATATTCTTATCATCCTGCACATCTGAATATGTGGAAAAATTCACTACTTTTACAATTGTGCCAAGCAATGGAACCTCTTCCATGGCATGGGCTATTGTCGGGCTTACATTTACCGAAATCACCAGTGCAATCACAGCTGCTGCCACCGTTGCTGCTCCTTTGAAAAAGCGGATACTGCCTTTCTTTGCATCCCTCTTTCCTTTTCGGATGCCGGTTTCTACCTGCATTTTCAATGCTTCCGGGACTTCTATCTGCTCATATTCCTGCTTCATCCGGTCTATTTTCTCATGGTTCATGCTATTTCCTCCCTGGACATCTTTATCTTTAATTTCTTTAAGCTGCGATACAGGATTGATTTTACGGTGTTTGGATTTTCTTTCAGAAGAGCTGCAATATCATCTATTTTCCATTCTTCAAAATATTTTAATATTACAATGGTTCTTTCCCGCTCTTCCAATTCTTCCAGTGCTGCCAGCGTATCCCAGTCCTTGTATACATCCTCTTTTGCTTCTTCCGGGATAAATACTCCACTTACGATGCGATTCTGTTTCTTGCACATATCCAGTGACGTATTGACAACAATCCGCCAGAGCCAGGTCTTAATATAGGATTCTTCCTTCACCTGACCGGCATTTTTCATTGCCTTATATGCACTTTCCTGCACTACATCCATTGCATCCTGTTCGTTCTTTACATAGGTAATTGCCAGCCGGTAAAGCTGTTCATAGGACGCAAGAATCTCCTGCTCCACCGCTTTTGCGATTCCTCTTTTCTTCATTCCTGTTTCCTCTTCTCTTTCTGAAAACCTGCATATGCACAGAAAGCTTCCTGCTTTTTGCTTTCTGTAAATTAGACGTTCCAGACGGAAAAATAGTTTCACCTTTTTTATTATAACCTACATAACTTGCTGCCGGCAACTCTTTACCTATGCTTTGCACTTAGAAAATGCTTCCTCTCTTTCATAAATCTATCTTCTTTTTGTACTTTTTATCCGGAAAAATGCATAGATTACTACAAAAAATGAATTGAGAATTGCTATGTGCGGTATTTCCGGTTTTTGTAATTTACATACTGATTTTTTAGAAAGGGAGCCTTATTATCGTAACATTCTATCTGATATGAGTGACGCACTTTATCACCGGGGGCCGGACTCCCACGGCACCTGTCTTTCTACCCATGCAGGACTTTCCCATACCCGGCTTGCCATCATCGACCCCAATGGCGGACTCCAGCCTATGACCAGACACTATTGTGACGCAGACTTTACCATTGTCTACAATGGAGAACTTTATAATACCAAGGAACTCCGTGAGAAACTGATTTCCCATGGGATGACCTTTCGTACCCATTCTGATACGGAAGTCATCTTAAATGGATTTCTTTTTGAAGGGCCGTCCTTTGTCCAAAAAATGAATGGTATCTTTGCTTTTGCTATTTATGATAAAGCTCATCAGCTTCTCTACCTCTTCCGGGATGCCTTTGGTGTAAAGCCGCTTTTTTACCGGCTCCTGCATGATACCCTTATTTTTTCTTCCGAGCCAAAGGGAATCTTCTGTTATCCCGGCTGCACCCCTTCCGTAAATAAAACAGGGCTCTGCGAAATCTTCGGGCTGGGTCCTGCCAGAAACCCCGGCAATGCAGTTTATGAGCATATGGAAGAATGCCTGCCGGGGCATTATCTTACCTTCAGTGCTTCCGGGCTTAAATCACACTGTTACTTCCGTTTGGAAAGCCATCCACATACCGACAGCTATGAAGCTACCGTTGCCCGCACAAAAGAGCTGCTGTTACAGTCCATCCGCCGGCAGATGGTTTCCGATGTTCCTATCTGCACCTTTCTTTCCGGTGGGCTAGACTCCAGTCTGGTCTCTTCAGTCTGTGCAGAAGAATTAAGAAAAGAGGGGCAGACTCTTTCCACCTATTCCTTTGACTTTACGGATAATTCCCGTTACTTTAAGGCAAATGATTTCCAGCCCTCCGAAGACCGTCCCTTTGTAGATATTATGAAAGACTATCTTAAGAGTGAACATCAGTATCTGACCTGTGACAACCGCTCCCAGGCTGACTTACTCTTTGCTTCCATGAAAGCCCATGACCTTCCATGTATGGCTGACGTTGACTCTTCCCTTCTCTTCTTCTGCCGGGAGGTCAGCAAGCAGCATAAGGTAGTCCTGACCGGAGAATGTGCCGATGAAGTTTTCGGCGGCTATCCGTGGTTTCACCGGGAGAATTTTCTTTCCCGCAACACGTTCCCATGGACACCGGATTTGTCTTTCCGCAAGTCCTTCTTAAAAGGCGAAATTGCAGATGCACTGTCCTTAGATTCCTATGTGCAAAGCTCTTATGAAAATGCCATTGCAGAGGTCGATATTCTACCATCGGACAATGACACGGAATGCAGCCGCCGGCGTATTTCCTATCTTAACATCCGCTACTTTATGCAGACTCTTTTAAACCGCATGGACCGCACCAGTATGTTCTCCGGCTTAGAAGCAAGAGTTCCCTTTGCCGATAAAGAACTTGTTTCCTATGTTTTTAATGTGCCATGGGAAATGAAAGCCAAAGATGGTCTTGTGAAAAATCTTTTGCGGCAGTGTGCAAAAGACTATCTTCCGGACACCATTACTTTCCGAAAGAAAAGTCCTTATCCTAAGACCTACCATCCTTACTACGAACAACTCCTGCGTCAACGTCTGAGTGCGCTACTGACCACCGGAGAAAGTCCTCTTCTTGCACTGATTGATAAAGAAAAAACTCTGCACTTCTTAAGTCAGGAAGGAGACTATGGCAAACCATGGTATGGTCAGCTTATGGCAGGTCCTCAGATGATTGCTTATCTTCTGCAGATTCATTACTGGCTCAGCGAATATAAGATTGACATTCATTTATAATCGGTATTCATTTATAATCTACCGGCATCGGAGACAGTACCACCGGCTGCAGCTGTTTTCCTTTCATGGCTGCAGCAATGGTATCCTCTAACCGGCTAAAATCCGCCACCAGAGAATGTGGCTTCTTCTGATAGTCATCCTGGCGGAACGGCACAAAATAAATATGTTTCATATTCATAAGCATTCCGATATTTTTAAGATTCATGGACAAGGCATCATTGGTAGAAACTGCAAGTACCAATGGTTTTTCATTTCTAAGATGCGCCTTGGCAGCCATAAGTACTGTCGTATCTGCAATCCCCTGCTGCAGCTTTGCCATGGTATTTCCGGTACATGGTGCAATTGCCATCACGTCAAAAAGTCCTGATGGGCCGATGGGTTCTGCCTGCACGATACTTTTGACTCCCTTTTCTCCTGTAATCTCTTCCATTCTGTTTTGAAATGCTTCTGCCGTCATAAATCTGGTGTCTAAAGTTCTTGCATGTCTGGAGTATACCGGTATCACTCTCATTCCTTTTTGTACCAGTTCTTCTGTCGTTCGAAGTATCTTCTCATAAGTGCAGAAGGAACCGGTAATTCCAAGTCCCACCGTAAACTTATATTCTTCCATAACCTGCTGCCCCTCTTTCTATCATCCGGGCAAGAATAATTCCCGCACTTTCTGTCAATATTTTTCCGGGAACTGCGGCAAGCTGTTCCACATGAAGCCCTTTTTCTTCTAACTCTTCTGCCGGAAGTCCGCCACCAGTTGTGATATCCCATAGATATGTTTTCTCATCACACCATTTTAAGACTTCTTCGCCGGTGCAGGATTTATCTGCCATATAAAAAATCCAGTCAAAGGTCTGTTCCTTTGCTTCCTCCTGCCATAATCCGTATCCCATTTCCATGGCCGCCCGCTGGCATTCTTCCTTTATATCATAAACAGTTACTTCCGCTTCCAATGATAAAAGCAGCTTTGCCATGGCTCTTCCACAATAACCAAAACCTGCCACCAGACAGTTTCTTCCTTTCACGCAGCATCTGCTCTTTGTCACTGCTTCTACCAGGCAGCCTTCTGCCGTCAGTCCGGCATTCTCATTTCTAAAGCCTTTATCTTCCATATAATCAATCAGTCGTATCCGCCGCCCCAATGGTCTCCGTGTCAGAACCTCCGGGAAACAGCCTCCATAAATGATACTTCTCTCTGCTGCATAGGATAATACCATTCCTATTTTTATCCTGCTTCCTCTGATTCTTCCATCCTCTTCCAATGCCCGCATCGGTAATACAATGATTTGACACTGCATCAGTCTTCGGATATTCTGCTCCGTTATTTCTATAATTCCAATTCCTGACTCCATCAGATAGCGTTTCAATGCCGGTGTTCTCTCATCTGCTCCAATGATTGCGATTTGCATTTCATCCCTCCTTGCCCTTGCAATCGTCTGTTATTACTATATGCCGCTGTTTCATTTTGTTACCGACAGCAAAAGAAAACAGAACCGGCCTGTGCCGATTCTGTTTTCCTTTTATCTGCTTTCTTTTTATCTGCTATTTTTTTAACTGCTATTCTTTTAAACTGCTACGATGACACCGCCATTGTTGGCATACATGGTACTGACTCCTGCAG
>JBNMJI010000104.1:0-6369 GCA_050873725.1 Roseburia sp. | reverse complement strand
GTCCTCAGCCCATCCGGCGACATCAACTCTTGACGGAAGCTGCCCTGCGACATATACTAAGCTTAATCAAAGGGTAAGGAATGAGACAGATGTATCGGAAGAAGATAACCAGGCATTTGGCACTGCTGTGGAGCATCCTGTTTCTGGTAGCCGTTGCAGGCGCATCTACCAAAACAGAACAGGTTTCCCAGGCAGAGACAGAAGCCTTTGCGGTAAATTACATAGAATTAAAGAATGTCCGTCTTTTAGATACTCCGGATAAAATGTTATCCAGAGAGGAACAGGTACAGAACACAGGCTTTGCGGCATTGCCATTAAGCCGTAGCGGTGAGCAGGAGAATCACAGAAGAAATATCGGAACAATGTTCTGTCTGCTGTTAGTGGTACTGCCACAGCTTTATCTGGGGCGTATTCAAAGGAACCGGAAGAAGCATGGCGATAATGTACTAAGGAGCCTGATGTTAGCAAAGTTTGAGCGGAAGGCGGACGGAAAGAAGGAAGCATTGGCTCTCGCATATTAAATACATAAAATAATAATATGCGAGGTGTAAGAAATGAATATTTTTATCTGGATTATGATAATCTTAGGTGGTGGCGTAGGAATTCTCTCCTGTGCTTATCTGGTACTGGCAATGCCGGTGCTTCTGGTATGGAAGATTTGCCGGAAGGTAAAATATCATATTGGATTATTTGATTAGAAGATAAAGAAGATAAAGAAAAAGAAAAGAGGATTCTGGAATTTGGCAGCAGGTCAGAAAACAGAGTCCTCTTTTTATTCCTTTATGCACATTTTCTAAAATTTTTATGAAAACCATGATATTTTTCGAAAGTGAGATGTAAAAATGTTCGAAATAAGGTAATATGGTAAGTGGTTTCGGCTATAATGACAAAAGAGTGCAGGAATTTGTATTACAGAGAACGCAATAAGAGATTATGATAAGAAATTACGATAAGAAATTATGATAAGAGGACACTATATTATAGAAGAAACAGCGTGAGAAAGAAAACAGGAAAATAGAAAAAAGAAGAAAGAGAAAAAGAGAGAATATCATATGCTTCAGATTCAACACATTCATAAGGAATATAAGACCGGAAGTCTGGTGCAGAAGGCACTGGATGATGTCAGTTTAAATTTAAGGGATAATGAGTTCGTGGCAATCCTCGGACCGAGTGGTTCGGGAAAGACCACGTTACTTAATATTATCGGAGGACTCGACCGCTATGACAGCGGAGATTTGATTATCAATGGAATATCCACGAAGAAATACAAGGACAGGGATTGGGATTCTTACCGGAACCACACCATTGGTTTTGTATTTCAAAGTTATAATCTGATTCCCCATCAGACCGTGCTTGCAAATGTGGAACTGGCATTGACCATTTCCGGTATCGGCAAGGCAGAGCGGAAGAAACGCGCTATTGCTGCATTAGAGCAGGTGGGACTGGGAAATCAGTTACACAAGAAGCCAAGCCAGATGTCTGGTGGACAGATGCAGCGTGTAGCCATTGCAAGAGCCTTGGTCAATGACCCGGATATTCTGCTGGCAGATGAACCGACGGGAGCATTGGACAGTGACACCAGTGTGCAGGTTATGGATTTGCTAAAAGAAGTAGCAAAAGACCGGCTGGTGGTTATGGTAACCCACAACCCGGAATTAGCAGAGCAGTATGCCACCAGAATTGTAAGATTAAGTGATGGAAAAATTCGTGCCGATTCCAATCCTTATGAAGTGGATGAAACAATGCTGAAAGAGCCGGAGCATAAAAACATGGGAAAATCCTCCATGTCATTTCTTACGGCATTGTCTTTAAGCTTTAATAATTTAAAGACCAAGAAGGCAAGAACTCTGCTGACTTCCTTTGCAGGCTCTATCGGAATTATCGGCATTGCATTGATATTATCTCTTTCTACCGGTGTAAACAAATATATCAAAAATGTAGAGGAAGAGACATTATCCGAGTATCCGCTGCAGATTCAGAGTACAGGATTCAGTCTGGCATCTATGAGCCTTGGAATGGCGGATTCTGAAAAGGATACGGAAAGTGATGACGGAAATACGAAAGAAGATAAAGAAAATTCCGGGGATAAAGTAAAAGTCATTAAGATGGTAACCAATATGTTTTCCACGATGGCATCTAATGACCTTGAGTCTTTGAAAAAGTATCTTGATGAAGGGGATAGCGGAATTGAGCAGTATACCACAGCGGTGGAGTATACTTATAATATCAGTCCGCAGATTTTTAAGGAAAATGAAGACGGGATACGTCAGGTAAATCCGGATAAATCTTTTGATGCAGTAGGTCTTGGTTCTTCTTCCGGTTCCAATAGTCTGATGTCATCCATGATGAGCACGGATGTCTTTTATGAGATGCCGGAAAACAGTAAATTATATGAAAAGCAGTATGATATTAAGGAAGGCCGCTGGCCGGAAAAATATAATGAGTGTGTGGTGGTACTTACCACCAATGGTGGAATCAGTGATTTTATGCTGTATACCTTAGGGCTTCGTGATCCGCTGGAATTAGATGAAATGATACAGCAGTTTGCTAGCGAGGAAAATATCGAGACACCATCTGATTTTGGAACTTATACTTATAAGGATTTACTAGGAATCAAGTTTAAGCTGGTGAACAGTGCTGATTATTATACTTATGACGAAGAGTATCAGGTCTGGAAAGACAAATCAGACAATGAAGACTTTATGAAACAACTGGTGGCAGACGGTGAAGACCTTACAATTGTAGGGGTGGTGCAGCCGGCAGAAGGAAGTAATGCCGCATCCTTAAATGCAGGAATTGCATATCCAAAATCTTTGACAAAGCATGTGGCAGAGGAAGCGGCAAAGAGTGAGATTGTAAAGCAGCAGCTTGCAAATCCATCGGTAAATGTCTTTACCAATGAAGCATTTGGCGAGGTGGATGAGGAAAATGGATTTGATATGCAGTCTCTGTTTACCGTAGACAGTGAAGATTTGGAAAAAGCATTTTCCTTTGATGAAAGTGCCTTGAGCGGACTGGAAAATTCTATGGGAGATATGGGCAGTGCCGATTTGTCCGGAGCATTTTCCATGGATGCTTCTTCCGCAGGACAGTCGATTTCAGCAGAAGAAATGCAGGCGATTGCAGGCAGTCTTTTAGAAGGTTACCAGCAGTATGCGAAGGATAATCCGCAGGCAGATTATTCGAACCTGTCACAGTATTTTATGAACTATTTAAATACAGAAGAAGCCCAGAAAATTTTATCTGATAACATCAAAGAGATTATTACGGCAAATGGCATGGTGACTATTACACCGGAGCAGATACAGAGCCTTATCCAGCAGATTATGAGCGGATATCAGCAGTATGTCATCGACCATGGTTATACTGACCCGGAGAAATTCGATGAGTACTTAGCAGAATATTTGCAGACAGAGGAAGCCCAGGGAATCATAACTGCATGGGCATCTGAGATATTTGCAGGCAGTGGAAATATTGAGATTACGCAGGAGCAGATGCAGAAATTGTCCTCTGAATTATTTGCAGGTTATCAGACGTATGCACAGAATAATGGATTACCTGACCCGGCAAAATTGGGAGATTCTTTTGCAGCATATCTGAATACAGCAGATGGTCAGCAGAGAATTGCAGCGGGGCTTTCGAATGTTATGAATGTGGATGTAACACAGCAGCAGATGATGACGGCAATACAGCAGTATATGCAGCAGGCAATGACACAGATGGGAAACAAGCTGCAAAGTGCCATGGCATCCGGCATGCAGGTGGATGAAGAAGCATTTTTAAATGCATTTCAGATTAATATGAATGAGGATGAGCTGACAGAGCTTTTGATGTCTATGGGTTCTGCAACCGGAACAACCTATGAGAATAACTTAAAGAAATTAGGCTATGTGGATTTTGCAGTACCAAGCGGAATTAATATTTATCCGAAGGATTTTGAAAGCAAGGAGCATGTGGTAGAAATTTTAGATGCATATAATAACCGCATGGAAAAGGAAGGCAAGGACGAGCAGGTGATAACCTATACTGATATGGTAGGAACGCTGATGTCTTCCGTAACCGATATTGTGGATATTATCACTTATGTACTGATTGCATTTGTGGCAATTTCACTGGTGGTATCCTCGATTATGATTGGGGTAATTACTTATATCAGTGTGTTAGAGCGAAGAAAAGAAATCGGAATCCTAAGAGCCATCGGAGCATCGAAGCGGAATGTTTCTCAGGTATTTAATGCAGAGACCTTTATTATTGGACTGTGTGCCGGACTGATTGGAATTGGATTTACGTTGCTTCTGATTATCCCGGTCAATGCGATTATTCATAATCTTGCCAATACAACCGATGTAAGTGCGGTGCTTCCGGTAGTTCCGGCACTGGTGCTGATTTTACTCAGTATCCTCCTGACACTTCTGGGTGGTCTCATTCCATCAAAGAAAGCATCAAAGAGTGACCCGGTAACAGCACTCCGAACGGAATAAGCATAGAGCTTTTTTCAGAATAGTCAGCATGCCGGATGGAAAAATGAGGTTGACATTTCCTTAAAAATATTTATAATAAGTAGCAAAGCTACCTAAAAAGGAGTGGAATTATGGCAGTGAAGATGCCACTTGGACTTCGTATTGCAATTATTGACCGGGCATTCCGCCGCAAAATGGATGAATGGGCAGAAGAAATCGGAATTACTGCTGTCCAGCTTCGGGTATTAGGCGAAGTCAGTCTGATGGAAGATAATGGAGTGGAAGAAGTAAATCAGAAGGACTTAGAACATATCGAGCAGGTGACACATCCGACGATGACGGGAATTATAAAAAGGCTTGAGGCGAAAGGATTTTTAATCTGTGCACCAAGTGAAAATGACCGGCGTTATAAGAAAATATCCTGTACGGAGAAATCCCGTGGAATTCATAAGGAGATTGCGAAGAAGGAAGCACTGGTTGTAAAAGAAATGTGTAAGGATTTTACACCGGAGCAGATGGAAGCATTTCTGCGAATGACAGAGATGATGTTGCAGAATATTTCCTGAGCATAAAATAAAAGTGAAATCGGAAGAGGAGGAAATTACTGTGTAAATTTCCTTTTCTGGTTTCACTTTCCCTTTGAACTAATAGGTAGCATTACGACCTAATAAAAGAAAAATGGAGGTAATGATTATGCCAATGCATAAGAGAGAAAGTTTGATTTATACGGTGTTAATGTGTTTTACCATGGTGTTATGGATGAGTATGTATAATGTAGCACTGCATATGGGAACACTGAATATGGAAGTAATAAGAGAAGGCTGGCTGGGATTCCCGCTGGCATATGCATGCGCAATGTGTCTGGATTGGTTTCTGGTATCTAAAATTGCAAAGGGATTTGCATTTCGTTTTCTGGTAAAACCGGAAAGCAGCACAACGAAAAAAGTGATTGCAGTTTCCTGCTGTATGGTAGTTCCGATGGTAATTTTCATGTCCTTATACGGAGGACTGGAAGCCTGCGTAAAAAGCGGGGCATGGAATATGCTCCCAATTATCTGGCTTACCAATATTCCAAAGAATTTTATTATGGCACTGCCGTTTCAGCTTCTGATTGCTGGTCCGTTGGTAAGAAAGATTTTCCGGGCAGCATTTCCGGTTGGAACCGTATTATTAGAAGCAGAAAGTGGAAATCCTGTATAAGAATTCCTCTTGTAAAATCCAAACATATGTGCTAATATAAAACAAGAACAAATGTTCTTGAAAGGCATTGATATGAATGGAAATAAAATCTATTTATGTATTGATTTAAAATCTTTTTATGCATCGGTAGAGTGCGTGGAACGGGGACTGGATCCGCTGACTGCCAGGCTGGTGGTAGCAGACCCGGAACGCTCAGAGAAAACCATCTGTCTTGCCGTATCACCGGCGTTAAAGCAGATGGGAGTTCCCAACCGATGTCGTGTCTTTCAGATTCCCAAAGAAATTCCATATAAGATGGCACCACCCCGTATGCAGCTATATATTGATTATGCAGCGGAAATCTATGGCGTATATTTAAAATATATTGCAAAAGAAGATATTCAGGTCTATTCCATTGATGAAGCATTTTTGGATGTGACGGATTATCTGCATCTCTATCAGATGACAGCAGTGGAACTGGGCAGAAAAATTATGAAGGATATCTTAGCTACCACGAAGATTCCGGCTGCCTGTGGTGTAGGAACCAATCTCTATTTAGCAAAGGTTGCTTTAGATATTCTGGCAAAGCATGAGACAGACCGGATTGCCTATCTGGATGAAGCACGCTACCGGGAGAAGCTCTGGAAACATAAACCACTGACTGATTTCTGGCGGGTAGGGCGTGGAACGGTAGAGCGTCTATCGAATATGGGCATCTGTACAATGGAAG
>JBNMJI010000103.1:0-6411 GCA_050873725.1 Roseburia sp. | reverse complement strand
GATCAGATACTTGATATTCCACCGAAGGATGAAGAAGTAGAAAGTCTTACTGTTGTTATCGTAAGAAAAGGTGACCGTTATGCAGGACTTGTTGTAGACAATCTTCTTGGACAGCAGGAAATCGTAATTAAATCACTTGGCAAGTATATTAATAACAATAAGACAATCAGCGGTGCAACAATTCTGGGTGATGGCGAAGTCGCATTAATCCTGGATGCAAATACATTGATTTAACAGGGGGTGTGCAGAGTGGCAGAGCAGCTTGAAACAGTAGAAAATATCAGAAAACAGTATATTGTTGTAAAAATCGGAAATGAGCAGTACGGAATCGATATCAGTTATGTAGACAATATTGTCCGTATGCAGAAGATTACAAGAGTACCTAGAGTACAGAATTTCTTCAAGGGAATTATCAATCTTCGTGGAGAAATCGTACCGGTTATGAGTCTTCGAATTCGTATGGGACTGGAAGAAGATGTATTTACCAATGCCAGCCGTATCATAATTTTAAAAATTGAACAGCAGGGTGCACTGGGAATAATCGTGGATGAAGTAAAAGAAGTTGTTACATTAGGATCCAATGAAATTGATAAAGTGGGTGGCGATATGAAGAACGCCAAAGTATCCTTTATCGATGGAATCGGTAAAAACGGAGATGAATTAATTTCCCTTCTGGATATTCATTCTATTATAGAAGAAAAAGAAAATGCGTAATAGTTGTAGATATAGTGAGGCATATTGCCTCACTATATTCTATATCTTGAACTGACAGCAGGAGGATAAAATTGGCAGATTATACTTTGAACCAGGTAAATGACATGTATGTAGATGTCTTAAGAGAAATTGGAAATATTGGTGCCGGAAATGCAACAACTGCAATGGCGAATATGTTGAATATCCGGATTAATATGGATGTACCAAGAGTTGAATTACTGACTTTTCAGGAGCTGGGTTCTGCAATATGCCCGGAAGATGAGTCAATCGTAGGAATCTATCTGGAAGTAACAGATGATATTACCGGCAGCATGATGTTTCTTATGAAACTTGATTCTGCACATTATCTGGTAAATAAACTGATGGGACGTCCGGCAGATTATGCGGAAGATTTTGATGAGATGGATATGTCTGCACTAAAAGAAATAGGAAATATCATTGCCGGTTCTTATCTGAACGCACTTTCTGCCATGACACAGCTTACCATTGCACCATCGGTTCCTTATATTGCAATCGATATGGCGGGAGCTATTTTAAGTGTTCCGGCAATACAGTTTGGTAAAATTGGAGACAATGCACTTATGATTACGACAGAATTCGGAGATGAAGTGATGATAGAAGGATATTTTATTCTGTTACCTGACCTTGAGTCTTATGAGAAGATTCTGAAATCTCTGGGAATTACCTTATAAGGAGAAGGGTATCAATGGGTGAAGTAATAAAAGTTGGTATGGCAGATTTAAATATTTGTAAGGCTCCGGATACAATTACCACATTAGGACTGGGTTCCTGCATAGGAATAGCATTGTTAGACCCGGTTACAAAGATTGGCGGACTTGCACATATTATGCTGCCAGACAGTACAAAGATGAAAAATAATTCAAATATAGCAAAATTCGCAGATACAGGAATTGTGGAGCTGGTTCGCCGGATGACAGAGGCCGGAGCGGCAAAGAGCAGACTTGTGGCAAAGATTGCAGGCGGAGCCAGAATGTTCGAGGTAAGTGGTAACTCTGAAGTGGGAAATATTGGAGCAAGAAATGCAGAAGCTTCCAGACAGAAACTAAAGGAACTTGGAATTCCGCTTTTGGCAGAGGATACCGGACTGAATTATGGTCGTACCGTAGAATTGCATTGCGATACCGGAGAATTCTATATTAAGTCTGTTGGAAAAGAATTGAAAATTATTTAGATTGAGGATGTAAAGATGAAGACAAAACCGATTCCTGCCATTGTAATGTTGACTGCAGGATTTATCACCTGTATTGTGGCAATTTTTCAGAAAATGGAATTGCTTGCCTTTACAAAGACATTATTGCTGGTACTGATTATATTCTATTTGCTTGGGGGCATTGCAGCTTATATCTTAGAAAAGAATTTTAAAGCTGCAAAGGATGAAGAAAGCAGTACAGAAGAAAAAGCAGATGGTGATGCAGAAGAATCTGCTGATGAGAAGAAAGAAGATACATCAGAGAAGTCAGAGAAAGAGGAAGAGAAAAGAGCGAAAGAAGAGTAATTATAAGAAACCGGAGGCTATGGCATGAAAACAGTCGACAGAGAAAAACTGTGGGAAAGCTATCAGAAAAATCCAGTATCTGAAATACGGGAACAGATTATCATAGAATATGCTCCGTTAGTTAAATTAGTAGCGGGCAGATTGAGTATGTATCTTGGATATAATGTAGAATATGAAGATTTGGTCAGCTATGGAATCTTTGGGCTGATTGATGCAATTGATAAATTTGACCGAAGCAAGGATGTTAAATTTGAGACATATGCAAGCCTTCGAATCCGTGGGGCAATATTAGACCAGATTCGTAAGATGGACTGGATACCGAGGGCTGTTCGCCAAAAACAGAAAAAGATTGACGAAGCAATAAAAAATATAGAAATGAAGACAGGAAAGACTGCATTGGATGAAGAGATTGCAAGTGAACTTGGGGTATCGGAGGATGAATACCTGAACTGGCAGTCCCAGTTAAAAGTTACCAATGTTGTTTCTTTAAATGAATTTGTTGAGCAGGGAACAGAGCCTGCGATGGATGCGACAAAAAATTCCCATTTTGCACAACCGGAAGATGTAGTGGCAGAAAGCGAGCTGAAAGAAGTTTTGGCACAGAGCCTTGAGGCATTGACGGAAAAGGAGCGCAGGGTAATAGAACTTTATTACTATGAAGAGCTTACCCTGAAGGAAATCAGTAGTATTCTTGAAGTGTCTGAATCAAGAATATCCCAGCTTCATACCAGGGCGCTGGCAAAGATGAAAAAGAAAATGGGAAGTTATATGGATATATTGGTTGACGAAGGATAAAGGAGGGAAGCTATGGGACAGGCAAATGCTTATTTTCAATTTGTGATAAAGGAACATGCGACTTATATTAAGCTTTTCCCGGCAGCTTCAGATGGAAATGTTATTGAAATTGGGGAAATAACAGAGTATCTGGAAAGACACGGTTGCCCGGATTATAATTTAAAAGAACTGGTTGCGGCAATTAACAGCAATGAGATGACAGAGGTTATGGTCGGAGATATTTATCCGATTCAGGTAAACGAAGAGATGTCCGTAACAGTATCGGCAGATGCCATGGAGGCAGTCTGTAGGTTTTATCCGGCTGCAGGCGGCACGAATATGAATGTACAGGAAATCTTACGGGATTTGACAGCAAAAGGTGTGAAAGCAGGTGTTGACCAGGACGAAATTTTGAAATTTTTCCAGAATCGAACATACTGTACCGATTTTGTGCTGGCAAAAGGAAAGAAACCGGTAGATGGTCAGGATGCCAGAATTGAATATTATTTTAATACAGACGTTAATTTAAAACCGAAGAAAAATGAAGATGGTTCGGTAGATTACCGTGAATTGAATGTAATCAGCCATATCAAAGAAGGAGACCTTCTGGCAAAATTATTCCCGGAAGATCGCGGAATCAAAGGATATGATGTGCAGGGAAGAGAAATCAAACCAAGACAGGTGCGCTCTCTTCGGTTAGAATATGGAAATAATATCCGGATATCGGAAGACAAAACAGAGCTTTACTCTGAAGTAACCGGACATGCAAGTTTGGTAAACGGTAAAGTATTTGTATCAGATGTCTATGAAGTGCCGGCGGATGTGGACAATTCCACCGGTAATATCGACTATCCGGGAAACGTTACCGTAAGAGGTAATGTAAAAGGTGGTTTTTCTATTATTGCAAAAGGCGATGTAGTAGTAGAAGGTGTAGTAGAAGATGCACTGATACAGGCAGGCGGACAAATTATTGTAAAACGGGGAATTCATGGAATGACCAAGGGAATACTCCGGGCACAGGGAAATGTTATCTGCAAGTTTATTGAAAATGCAACTATCATTTCCGGTGGTTATGTTGAAACAGATTCTATTTTACATAGTAAGGTATCTGCAGCAACAGAGGTTCGTGTAAGTGGCAGAAATGGATTCATAACAGGTGGTATTATCCGGGCAGGCAGTCTGGTAGAAGCCCAGACCATTGGTTCCAGCCTTGGAGCAGGAACACGTATCGAAGTTGGCGTGGATCCGGAGAAGAAAGAACGTTATGTGAAAGTGCAGGAGGAACTGCTTCGGCTGAATAAGACCATTGAACAGATTCGGACGATTCTTACTACCTATGGAGAGAAACTTAAGAATAAAGAAAAACTGGATCAGGAGAAAATTCAGTATATTGAACAGCTTATGCGCGCTTTTAAGGAGAAGGAAGCTCAGCGTACACCATTAGAGCATGAATATGAAAGACTGCAGAGTATACTAAATGGAAGTAGCAATGCAAGGGTGAAAGTATCAAAGACACTGTATGCGGGAGTAATTGTAAATATTACCGATGTAAGCCTTATCGTAAAGGATGACAGAAGTTTCTGCCAGCTTTATAAGGATGAGGGTGAAGTGAAAATCTCAAACATGTAATGACATACGGTTGAGGCAGGCTGGAGGTGCATGGATATGTCAATTCGTCCGGTAGATATGAATGGAGTTATTCAAAGAACGCAGGATGTCGGAACACTGAAACAACAGCAGGATGTGAAACCAATGGTGGATCAGCAGAACATCCAGATAGAGGTACAAAGAGAAGAATACCGCCAATCAGAGCAGGTGACCAAGAAAGATGATTCCCAGATGGAAGAGCATCGTTTTGATGCAAAGGAAGAGGGAAAGGGGCAGTACCAGCGACAGGAACAGCGGAAGAAGAAACAGAAAGAAGACCGTGTGGTTATCAAAGGCACAATTGGCGGCTTTGATGTTAAAATATAAAAAGGAGTGTATCTGACAGATGACAGGCGTGGAGATTATCCTGATTCTGGTGGGTCTGGTTATGATGATTGGAAGCTTTATGGTAACAGAAAAGCTATCCGGTGCAGAATTAGACCGTATTGCGGAATTGAGTCAGAATGAGATTAAAAAAATACTGGAAAACAAGTTGAAAGATGCAGAAGTTGCGATAGAAGATCAGATTGACCATGCAATTGAAGATTCCACAGATAAGGTGGAGCGGGCACTGGATAAAGAGACCAATGAAAAAATGCTGGCAATCGGTGAATATTCGGACACAGTTATGGAAAAGATGAACCAGACCCATAATGAGATTATGTTCTTATACAGCATGCTAAATGACAAGCACACAGAACTGACAAAGCTTGCAGGACAGATTGGTGAGATGTCAGCAGAAATCGGTGAGAGCTTAGAAGAGGCGAAAGAGTCTGTGGTTAAAGAACCGGAAGAAATAAAAGCCACAGAGGAACCGGTGGAGACAGAAGTAGAAGCGGCAACCGGAGAAACGGAGACGCAGCCGGAGCAGACAAATCATAATGAGAAAATCCTTGCCTTATATAGTCAGGGAAAATCTTATGTAGAGATTGCAAAGGAACTGGGACTTGGACAGGGTGAAGTGAGACTGGTTGTAGGATTGTATAAAGGAGTAGATACAGGTGAAGTTTAAGTATTATCTGAGAGGCTTGGGAATTGGTATTCTGATAAGCACGATTATCTTATCCATATCATTTGCAATGAAGAAAAATGACCTTTCAGATGATGAAATCATTGCAAGGGCAAAAGAACTTGGAATGGTAATGGAAGATACCGGAAAGGACACCATACCAAAAGCTACAGAAACAGAAGATGAGATTCCAAAGAGTACGGAAGGCAGCTCCAATACAGAACAGACAGATGTACAGCCGGGAACAACTGATTCAGGAGAGACACCGCAAGATGCAGGAGCAGATGGAGCGGATGTCGTACAACCATCACAGGATGGAAACAATGTTGTGCAGAAGGAATTTACCGTAGAGGTGGGAGATTCTTCCAATGCGGTTTCACAGCGTCTGCAGGAAGCAGGACTTGTGGATAATGCAGATGCATTTAATAAATATATGGTAGATAATAATTATGCCAATTTCGTCCTGCCGGGAACCGTAACGATTCCAGAGGGAGCCGGATATGAAGAGATTGCCGGAATTCTGACGGATAAAACAATTCATCATTAAAAAAAGGTTGCATAGCATGGCTGATTATGATATAATCCATGCGTTGCAATAAATTTACACATATACCGATTGTCAGATTGGTGCCGCAAGGTTGTCTGATAATAAGAAGTATATGGAAGAATAACCAAATGGAGGAAAAACAATGAGCGTTATTTCAATGAAACAGTTATTAGAAGCAGGTGTTCATTTCGGACATCAGACCAG
>JBNMJI010000102.1:0-6447 GCA_050873725.1 Roseburia sp. | reverse complement strand
GAATCCTCTGTTTTCTGTTTCAGGCGGCGCAGCAGAAATTTATATTTAAGCTGCATGGCATTTACTTCATAAATATAGGCATCAATCAGATCCGGTTCTACAACATTCTGAAAATTCGCATATGCGAAGTCCAAATCATTCTTTGTCCGGTTTAAATCATCTAAAAGTAAGCGGTAGCCGGCATCCGGCGCAGGTGTGTTTTTTGCAATTCCAAACAATACGATCCCCACTTTCTTTATGGAAAATAAATCCTCTTTTTACTAAGTATAATCAGAAAAATCCAATCTATACAAAAAAAGGAATATTTTTTTTGCAGAAAAATATGTTAATGGTAAGGAAATGGAAATCAAAAAGGGTTTGAGGTAGTACCATGAGCAAGGAAACAGGAATTGCAGTAATCGTAGGAATCTGTCTTTTGGTTCTGTTAATCGGAATTATAAAGCAGAAGGCAGAGCTTGTTGTAAATTTTGTTGTCCGGATGGCGGTGGGAGCGGCAGCTATTGTTTTTTGCAACCAGCTTTTTTCTAAGAATGGCATTGACATTATGGTGGGATTGAATCCATGGAGCCTTACCACGGTGGGACTGCTGGGAGCGGGAGGATTTACCCTGCTTTATGGTATTATGGCATATCGCCTGATGTAATACTTTGTGGAATGTGACGAAAGAAAAAACTTTCCCAATTCGACATGTACAAGGTTATGGGGACATCGTATAATGCGATTACAGCGAAGGGGGAAGGAATTATAACAATACTGGTAATAATCATGCTTGGACTGGCAGTTTGTTTTGACTTATGGAAGTCAAAGATACCGAACTGGCTGACTGGCATGGGGGTGATGATAGGATATGCAGAGCATATCCGGGGAGAAGGAGAAAAGGGAATCTTACTGGCAACAGTAACGATGTTAATTCCCGTGATTCTATTCTATTTATTATTCTTAATGCATGCAATGGGAGCCGGAGACATTAAGCTTTTTATGGCACTTTCCTGCATGACAGATTATTCTATTGTGCTTCACACAATTATTTTTTCCTTATGTTTGGCAGCAGTATACGGATTGTTCCGGCTGATAAGGCAGGGAACATTAATACAGCGCATACTGTATTTTAGAGCTTATATGCAGAGCAGTCTGGTGAAAAAACAGTGGGTGCCTTATCGGGAGCAGTCCGGTATGGATGATTCCTGCATACATCTGGCACCGGCGGTACTGGGCGGCTATTTACTGACATTGGGGGTGGTGTAATGAATCAGATATCAATTGCAATCTGCGATGCAGACAGTGTCTATGGAAATAAACTGGCAGAATATCTGCTGGAGACTGGAAATGTGGCAAAGGCAGAAGTATATACAGACTGGAACAGTGTGGAGGCAGATTTAAATGGAGAAAAAAGAGATATCTGGCTGATTAATTCGGGAATATTAGAAGAAGCAGAGAGCCTTCCTTTAAAGGAAGAAATGGTATGTCTGGCAGAAGAGCGGCTGGGAGCAAGAGAGGCGGCATTGCCACATATTTATAAGTACCAGTCTGCCAATGTGATCCTTCAGGAAATGTATGCATTACTGGCGGAGCATCCAACGGAAATCTGTCTGCGGGGAAGCAGGAAGGGGCGTACCATAGGACTGCTGTCACCCTGGTATGACGGGCTGTCTTTATTGGCAGGACTGGCTGTGGCACAGGTTTTAGCAGAGAAGGGAAAAGTTTTATACATTAATACCAGAGGATATTGCGGCATGCAGTTACCGGAAATGGAAGAAAGCCATAATTTATCCGATGTTTTATTGTCGCTCCGGCTTGGAAGTACCAATGGGGGTGCCAGTGCGATGAGCGGGATTACTTCTGTGGGTGAACTTAGCATTATGGTTCCGGTAGAACAGGCAGTTTTATTAGGTGAAGTAAAAGCACAGGATTATCACAGGCTTTTAGAAATTATCTGGCAGGAATTGTCCTTTGACTATGTGATATTAGAGATACAGCCGGAGCTTGCAGATACGGGAAGAATTATCGAAGAGTGTGACAGGGTGTATGCATTTTTAAAGCAGGAATATGGAATGGATACAGTAGAGCAACAGCTTATGTCACAGGAAGGAAAAGAAAAGATTCAGATCATAAAGATTCCGGAACGATTGCAGACAGGTGAAAGATATGAAAATTCCGGCAATCCGGTTGCGGCAGCAGGCTATCTCAAAGAGTGGATAGCACAGGAAATAGAAAGAGAAGAAGGCAATGAAAAAGGAAGGCCTTAGGGAAGAAGTAGATAAGGAAATGCGTAAGAAGATGTATGGGGGAAAGGCATTCAGATGGAGACAAAGGAGAAGTTAAAGGAACGTTTGAAACATCAGGTAATGGAACGGATGGACATTTCAAGAACCATGGAAGATGAAGAAATCTTAGAACTGGTGCAAAAGACTTTGGAAGAAGACAGCCATAGAATGCCTATGAGTATTTCCATGCGGCAGAATCTGATTCGGGAAATCTTTCATTCCCTGCGGAGGCTGGATATTTTGCAGGAGCTTATTGAGGATGCTGACATCACAGAAATTATGGTAAATGGCACCAAAGGAATCTTTTATGAAAAGGCAGGGAGGCTTTATCAGTGGGATAAGCACTTTACATCAGAAGAAAAGCTTCAGGATGTCATACAGCAGATTGCAGGAGGCAGTAACCGGATGGTAAATGAATTGCATCCTATTGTAGATACCAGACTGCCGGATGGCTCCCGGGTAAATATTGTCTTAAACCCCATTGCCATAGATGGAACAGCGTTATCCATCCGACGTTTTCCAAAAGAGCCTGTCCGGATGCAGACGCTGATAGAATGGGGTTCTATTTCAAGTGAAGTGGCAGATTTTTTAAAGCGTCTGGTATGTGCCGGTTATAACATTTTTGTGTCGGGAGGAACAGGAAGCGGCAAGACAACATTTCTAAATGCCCTGTCGGAATTTATTCCAAAAGAAGAACGTGTTGTTACCATTGAAGACTCGGCAGAGTTACAGCTATTGGGGCTTCCGAATCTGGTGCGTCTGGAGAGCCGGGATATCAAGATTCCGGGAGCAGAGGAGATTACCATCCGGGATTTGATAAAGAGTGCACTTCGTATGCGGCCAAACCGGATTATCGTCGGGGAATGCCGTGGAGCAGAAGCACTGGATGTTTTGCAGGCAATGAATACCGGGCATTCAGGCAGCCTTAGTACCGGACATGCCAATTCGGCAATGGATATGGTAAGCCGCCTTGAGACGATGGTGCTGATGGGAATGGACATGCCTCTGGCGGCAATCCAGAGCCAGATAGCATCTGCCATTGATATTATCATACAGCTTGGCAGAATCCGGGATGGCAGCAGAAAATTACTGCAGGTTGTAGAAGTGAAGGGGGTAGAAAATGGCAGGGTATGTTTACACGAACTCTTCCGGTTCAGAGAAAAAGAAGAGCAGGGAAGCATCGGCGGAACCTGGGAGAAAAAGGGGGAACTTCTCTACCGGGAAAAATTACAGGCTGCCGGATTATTGTAAATATCATTTTAAGAAAAAGCAGTTTTTATTATATGTGGGAGAATTTCTACTGTTAGATGTGCTGATAGGCTGGCTGTTTTATCAGTCCACTCTGGCAATTCTTGCAGGCTTTGGTTTGTGTCCATTGTTTCTTCGAAGTAAAAAGAATTCTGCGAAGATGCAGCGTCAGAATAATTTGAAGATTCAGTTTAAGGATGCACTGTTATCGACGGCAGGAGCAATGCGGGCAGGGTATTCCATCGAAAATGCATGGCGGGAAGCAAGAAAAGATGTGATACAGCAGTATGGCATGGAAAGTGATATGGCAGTGGAAATGTGTCAGATGATACACCAGATGGACTGTAATGCGCCACTGGAGCAGCTGTTAGAGGATTTTGCAGAGCGAAGCCGGATAGAAGATGTAGAGCAGTTTGCAGGAATCTTTTCCTATGCCAAGCGAAGCGGCGGGGATTTTACTGCAATTATGGGGAATACGGTACGGCAGATGGCAGACCGTATGGAATTGCAGGAAACCATAGAGACAGCATTGACAGCAAGGAAGATGGAACAGAAGGTAATGAATGTAATTCCTTTATTTATACTGGCATTTGTCAATGTGACATCGGAAAGTTTTTTAGAAGCACTGTATGGGAATGCAGTGGGTGTGCTGATTATGACAGGCTGTCTTATGCTTTATGGACTGGCATATCTCTGGTCAGAGAAAATCGTAAGACGGATTGGAGAAAGTATATGTTAAAGCAAAAGAAGAAGCAAAAGAAAAAGCTGGCAATTCTGGTGCTTTTGGCAGCAATTTTATTGGGAGTTGCTGCGGAGTGGATGCAAAAACAGGAGTCTCATTTTAAGGAGAACCGTTTGATAAGAAATGAACCGGGAGAAGGAGGCTATCAGGAATCCTTAAATTACATAGAAGAAGACAGTGGAAAAAAGGGGCAGATTATATTAAATCTGCAGGAACGCAGCTTAACAGCGGCGGAATGGAAAGAGATATTGCCGGAGGCAGAAAAAGAAGCAGAAGAAGTATTTCGAAACGGGCAGCAGGCGGACCATGTCAGCGGACAGGTGGTTTTATGTGAAAGTATAAAAGATGGTCTCATTTCTGTGGAATGGAAGTTAGAACCGGATATCTGGATTGATTTACAGGGAAATATAGAGGAAGAAAATTTATCCCCCGGACAGATGGTAACTGCAACTGCAATTTTATCCAATGGGAAAAATCAGGCAGAGTATTCCTTTTCCATCTGCCTTTATCCGGCAGAAAACCAGAACGAAACCAGTCTGGGAAAAAGGATCGAACAATATCTTTATAATCAAAATGCAGAAGAAAAAGAAGTAGAGCTGCCACAGAATATGGATGGTGTAGCACTTAGCTGGAAAGAAGAAACCGGGAAGCCGTTGGTTATTTTTATCTTCCTTGGGATATTTGCGGCAGTAGTGATTCTATGGAGCGAGAAAAAAGAACAGCAGGATGCAAAAAAGCACCGGGAAGAGGAACTGGTAAAAGATTATCCGGAAATAGTCAGCCGTTTGGGGTTACTGTTAGAAGCCGGCATGTCATTGCGTCAGGCGTGGAAGAAACTGACAGATACCTATGAGAACAAGCGGAAGAATCAAAGATTACAAAAGCGAGCCGGTTATGAGGAAATGCTGCTTACCAGAAGAGAGTTAGAAGATGGAGTGGGGGAAAGCCAGGCATATGAGCGGTTTGGAGAACGATGCGGATTGGCATCCTATCGCAGGTTTGCATCGATTCTGACACAGAATCTTAGGAAAGGAACCGTGGGAATCGGCAGGATTCTTGCAAAAGAATCGGAAGATGCATTTAACCAGCGAAAGACCATGGCGCAGCGGCTGGGGGAAGAAGCCGGAACAAAATTATTGTTTCCCATGCTAATGATGATGGTGGTGATTATGGTCATTCTTGTTGTGCCTGCATGTATGACCATGCACATATAAGTTACTAAGCAGCCGTAGGAATCTGCCGGTGGCAGGCTCTGTCGGTAAGCAAATTACAGGTAACAAAAATAATAGGTAAGTAAAAAGGAGGAAGGAACATGAAAGGTGTAGTGAATGTAAAGCAGACAAATCGAATGAGCATTGCAAAGAGAATAAAAGGAAGTCTGACTCGTTTTTTTAAAGAGGAAGATGGAGTAGGCGTTGTGGAAGTGGTTCTGATTTTGGTGGTTCTGATTGGTCTTATTGTTATTTTTAAATCAAAACTGACGGCTCTTTTAAACAGTATCTTTTCAACAATTACACAGCGGACCGGTTCTCTGTAGAATATGGAAAGAGCAAGGGAAAAAGGAAGTATTACATTATTCCTAAGCCTTGCATTGACGATGATTCTAAGTCTGGTATTTACTCTGCTGGAATCTGCACGCCTCTATGGATTAGAGGCGCAGAGCAAAATGGAAACGGAGCTTTTGCTGGAATCCAAAATGGCAGAGTATGATACCGCACTTCTTGAGCAGTATCATCTCTATTTTCTGGAAGCAGGCAGAAAGGGAGAACAGGAACTTAGTAATCTGGAACAGTCCTTGCAGGAACTTGGAGAAGAGAATCTTATGGCGAAGCCGGGATTCTTAAAAATGTCATATACCAATCTTTATGAGATGCAGTTAGAGAACTGCTATATTACGAATTACACTATAGCAACCGATGAAGCCGGAGCTGAATTCCGAAGACAGGCAGCCGACTATGTAAAGCGTTCCCTGGGAATTACCGCTATTGAAAAATTATATGAAAAAGCAACAGAAACAGAGCGTCTGACGGAAGAAAATAAAGACATCGAAAAGAAATTTGAAGCTGCTATTCAGGAGACCGATACACCGAGTGGATTGGAAAGAGATACAAAACTGAATGCCGCAAATCAGAAGAATGAAAATCCGCTGGATTATGTAAAAGAACTTAAGAATAAGAGTATTCTATCTCTGGT
>JBNMJI010000101.1:0-6452 GCA_050873725.1 Roseburia sp. | reverse complement strand
TTAAAATTTGGTCGGCAGGGCTTAGGTGGGTGTTTTTTGTCTTTATGAGATATATGCAAAAATATATGATTTTTTTATTTTTTATCTCTTGACATCACACCGCTGGACTTTCAAAATTTTTTGCAGAAATATTCTGCACTATATGAGAAAAAAGTACTATATTCTTTGGAAACGGGATTAGTATACATTGGTAAAATAAAAATGACAATGTAAAAATCAATCCAATTATGGTATAATTCGCTCATGAATACGAATTTAGAATATTACAAATTTTTTTATTATGTAGGAAAACTTCACAGCATTACATTGGCGGCAGAAGAACTGAATGTTTCACAGCCGGCAGTGTCCCAGGCAATTCGTAATCTAGAGCGGGAACTGGGAACTTCTCTTTTCATGCGGACATCCAAGGGGGTGCGTCTGACTGCGGAAGGGCAGGTACTTTACGGCTATGTGCAGCGGGGGTATGAGACCATCCGGGAGGGGGAACGCAAATTCCTTGAAATGCAGGAGCTGACCAGCGGAGAAGTATGTATCGGAGCCAGCGATATGACGCTGCAGTTTTATCTGCTTTCTTATCTGGAACAGTTTCATGAGCAGTATCCGAAAATCAAGATTACCGTTACCAATGCACCGACGCCGGAGACACTGAAATACCTGCAGAGCGGCAGAATTGATTTTGGTGTAGTCAGCACGCCCATGGAGACAACAAAGAATATGCATGTGATTCCGGTGCGTGAGATAGAAGATGTCTTTGTGGCGGGAAGAAAATTTGAATATCTAAAGGGCGGTAAATTAAGCTATAAAGAATTGGAGCATCTGCCGGTTATGTGCCTGGAGGGGAATACCTCTACCAGAAAATATGTAGAGGAATTTTTGCTGGGAGAAGGCGTTGTGATTCATCCGGAGATAGAACTTGCCACCAGCGATATGCTGATTCAGTTTGCAAAAAGGAGCCTTGGCATAGCGAATGTGGTCAGGGACTTTGCCCAAGAAGAAATTGATAAAGGGGAATTGTTTCAGATTACATTTAATAAGAAGATTCCGGCAAGGCAGTTCTGTATCGTCTCGGATGACAGGGTTCCATTGACCGCAGCAGCAGAAAAATTATTGAAATTATTGCAACATAAGTAAAACTTATGCCGAGTATAAGGAATATTGACTTTACTTATAACATCTGATTCGGTATAATCAGAAAGTAAGAAGCAGAGAACTGGTTTTTACACCGGTTCTTTTTTTACGCCAGTAGCGAGAGAATCGCATGCTTGCATGTAGATTTGGCGAGAAGAACATATTTCTTATTATAAGGAGGAAATAAAAATGGTTACAGCAGTAGTTGGTGCAAACTGGGGAGATGAAGGAAAAGGCAAGATTACCGATATGCTTGCAAAGGAAGCAGATATCATCATTCGTTTCCAGGGTGGAGCAAATGCAGGACATACTATCGTAAATGATTACGGAAAATTTGCATTACATACCCTTCCGTCAGGAGTGTTCTACGGACATACCACAAGTATTATCGGAAATGGTGTTGCACTTGATATCCCGAAACTTTTCAATGAGATGAAGTCTATTACAGACCGTAATGTACCGGCACCTAAGCTTTTAGTTTCTGACCGTGCACAGATTGTTATGCCGTATCATGTGCTTTTTGATCAGTACGAAGAGGAGCGTCTTGGCAAGAAATCATTCGGTTCTACCAAGTCAGGTATTGCACCATTTTATTCAGATAAATATGCAAAAATCGGTTTCCAGGTAAGTGAACTTTTCGATGAAGATACTTTAGTAGAAAAAGTAGAGCGTATCTGTGAAATGAAAAATATTATGTTAGAGCATATGTACCACAAACCATTACTGGACAAGACAGAATTATTAAATACATTACATGAGTACCGTGATATGGTAGCTCCATATGTATGCGATGTTTCTTTATATCTTGATAAGGCAATCAAAGAAGGAAAGAACATTCTCTTAGAGGGACAGCTTGGAACATTAAAAGACCCGGATCACGGAATTTACCCAATGGTAACGTCTTCTTCTACATTAGCTGCATATGGTGCAATCGGAGCAGGAATCCCACCATATGAGATTAAGAAAATTGTTACCGTATGTAAAGCATATTCTTCCGCAGTTGGTGCAGGTGCATTCGTCAGCGAAATCTTTGGTGAAGAAGCAGATGAGTTAAGAAGACGCGGCGGAGATGGCGGAGAATTCGGAGCAACTACAGGCCGTCCAAGACGTATGGGCTGGTTTGACTGTGTCGCAAGTAAATATGGATGTCGTCTGCAGGGAACTACAGATGTAGCATTTACTGTACTTGATGTATTAGGATACTTAGATGAAATTCCGGTTTGTGTAGGATATGAAATCGACGGAGAAGTAACTACAGACTTCCCTGTAACCACAAAACTTGAGAAGGCAAAACCGGTATTAAAGAAACTTCCGGGCTGGAAGACAGATATCCGTGGAATTAAGAAATACGAAGATCTTCCGGAAAACTGCCGTAAATATGTAGAGTTCATCGAAGAACAGATTGGATATCCGATTACCATGGTTTCTAACGGACCGGGAAGAAATGATATCATCTATCGTTAAGAATAAGGGCAGATTGTAATGATAAAAAATGTAATCTTTGATGTAGGAAATGTACTGGTGGACTTCTGCTGGGAAGAAGTATTTCATAAGCTTGGATTTGAAGGTGAAATCTTTGAACATGTAGCGGATGCTACCGTCCGTTCTGCAACCTGGAATGAATTTGACCGGGGAGCAAAACCGGACGAAGAGATTATTGCTGCATGCATCAAGGAAGCACCGGATTATGAAAGAGAGATTCGACTCTTTTACGAACATGTAGGTGATACGATTCATACTTATCCATATACAATGCAGTGGATACGAAGCCTTGAAAAAAATGGATATCATACCTATATATTGTCTAATTTTCCAAAGAGCACTTATGAAAAAGCAACAGAAGAACTTTCTTTTGAAAAGGAGACTACCGGAGCAATCTTTTCCTATCAGGTGAAATGCATTAAGCCGGAAGCGGAAATTTATCAGCTGCTTTTAGACAGATACCGGTTAGTACCGCAGGAATGCGTATTCATAGATGACCGTCCGGAAAATGTAGAGGCAGCAGAGAAGCTTGGCATTACAGGCATACAGTTTCAGAATCAGGAACAGGCAAAGAGAAGGCTTTTGGAACTTGGTGTCGTATCCGGCAGTTAATAAGTAAAGATTATGTAAAAAAAGAATAATTGGCGATTCGTTTCTTGCATTTCAATAGTGAAATGCTTATAATGGGCGTAAGGAGAAATGCGATGAAAAAGCCTGATTTCAGAAAGAAACTGATGAGCCTTATAGTAGCAGTGATTATGCTTGTATCAGGGATGTATGTTGAGAGTATCAACATAGATCCCTGTTTTGCATACGAAGATTCTGCAAGTCAGACTTTTACACAGGCGATGCATTTATCCAAACCGTCGGAGAGCTGTACAGAAGAACTTTTGGGCAATCGTGAGACCGGCAGAATTACAGCAGCATATCGCAGACTGTCGGAGAAAAATGGCAGTTTTGAAGAAGCTGCATTATCACTGGCTGTAGTATTGCCTGAGAATCTGGCAAAAGACAGCTGGAACTTTGATTTACGGAAAACAAAAGATGTTTTGGACAGCCGGAGTGTCATTATAGGCTATATCCATCATCAGGATGGAGCAAAGGGCTGACTATCACAAGTTAGAAGCAAATTACCTGTGCGCAAAGGAGCATAGGTTTCTTTGCGTACAATATCAGGTCATAACTGTGATAGGAGGACAATAAAATATGGCACAGGATATTGTAGTAGCGATAATGGGCGCTATGGCAGCGGCAGCAGTTGTCGCATGCTGGTGGTACGAACATCATGGCAGAGAAGATGAGACTTCTTCCAAAGAGGAACAGGAAAAGACGAAAGAAGTATAAATAAATTTAAGAAGATAGAGGGCTAGTAGCAGGAAAGGACAGAACATGAGAAAGACAAAAATCATATGCACATTAGGACCGGCAACAAAGGACGATGAAGTATTAAAACAGTTAATGGAAAATGGAATGGACGTGGCGAGAATTAACTTTTCCCACGGCTCACAGGCAGAACATAAAGTAACCATGGATCGTGTAAAGAGGATGCGTAAGGAACTGGACAAACCGGTTGGAATTCTTCTTGATACCAGTGGACCGGAAATCCGGATTGGTCAGCTGGAAGGCGGCAGAGCAGAACTGCTTCCGGGAGACACTTTTAAACTTACCACTAACGATATTATGGGAAATAAAGAGCGTGTATCTATTACTTACAAGAATCTGGTACATGATGTCAAAGTCGGAACCAGAATTCTGATTGATGATGGACTGATTGAAATGCTAGTAACCAATGTGACAGAAACTGAGATTACCTGTAAAGTAGAAAATGGTGGTGTGATTTCAGACCGTAAAGGAATTAATGTACCGAATGTAAATCTGTCCATGCCTTATATCAGCCCGAAAGACCGCTCTGATATTCTGTTTGGAATTGAGCAGGGTGTAGACTTTATTGCGGCATCGTTTGTACGCTGTGCAGATGATGTGCTGCAGTTACGGAAAATTATGGCAGAGCAGGGCTGCAATGACATTAAGATTATTTCCAAAATCGAAAACCGTCAGGGTGTAGACAATATTGATGAGATTCTTGCAGTGTCAGATGGTATTATGGTTGCCAGAGGAGACATGGGAGTGGAGATTCCGATTCGTGAAGTTCCGGCAATCCAGAAAAAGATTATTAAAAAGGTTTACCATGCAGAAAAGGTTGTTATTACGGCAACCCAGATGTTGGATTCCATGATGAAGAATCCACGCCCGACCAGAGCAGAGGCTACAGACGTTGCCAATGCTATTTATGATGGAACCAGTGCAATTATGCTGTCTGGTGAGACGGCTGCCGGCAAATATCCGGTAGAGGCATTAAAAACCATGACAGAGATTGCCGAATATACAGAAAATGATATCGATTATGAGAAACGATTCCGTCAGTTGGAAAAGATTGATAATCCGGATGTAACTGATGCCATTTCCCATGCAACCTGCATGACCGCCATTGATATCAATGCAGCAGCAATTGTTACTGTAACGAAATCCGGTAAGACTGCCCGCATGATTTCAAGATATCGTCCGAAATGTGCAATTATCGGCTGTACTCCATCGGAAAAGAGTTATTATCAGATGAATCTTTCCTGGGGCGTAACACCGCTTATGATACAGGAGGAGACGGATACCGAAGCGTTGTTTACAAATGCAATGGAATCCGCAGAACAGCATGGTTATGTACAGAACGGAGATTTAGCAGTAATTACAGCAGGAATTCCACTGGGTATTTCCGGAACTACGAATCTGATTCGTGTAGTGGTAGCAGGACACTTAAAGAAATAGGAGTGCAGATGGTATGAATGAACAACCGAAATTAGCAGTGCTGATTGATGCAGAAAATATATCCAACAAGTATGTGAAATTAATTATGGATGAGGTCAGCAATTACGGGGTGGCTACTTATAAGCGGGTTTATGGAGATTATTCAAATCCTAGCGTATCGGCATGGATGAAAAATATGCAGGAGTATGCTCTGACACCGGAATTGCAGTGTAATTATACTGCGGGAAAAAGTGCTTCTGATTCGGCATTGATTATCGATGCCATGGATATTCTTTATTCCGGCAAAGTCAGTGGCTTCTGCCTGGTGTCGTCAGACAGCGATTTTACCAAGCTTGCCATGCGTTTAAAAGAAGCCGGCATGATGGTAATCGGAATGGGAGAGGAGAAGACACCGAAGTCCTTTGTAAATGCCTGTGAGAATTTCAAGTATCTTGATTTGCTTTATAATAAGGAAGAAGCAGAGGAAAAACAGCGCACAGCCACAACGAGAAGAAGTACGAATGCATCTTTGGAAAAGGATACTGGAGACAATGACAACCTTCCGAAACTTTCAGACATTGAAAAGGAGGTAATCTCCATTATCCGGAGCAACGCAGAAGAAAACGGCTGGATTAATATTTCAGAACTTGGAATCAATCTGAGCAAACGTATTCCTGGATTTGACCCACGAAATTACCAGTGCAGTAAACTTTCTACATTCTTAAAGAAGTTTAAGAGTATTGAATTAAATCCAATCGAGAATCCACACAATAAGCTGTTGAAGGTTGTGTATGCGAAAATAAAAGAGTAGCAGAGAAAGTAAAAGCTTCTTTTTCCAGATTTATATTTGTCTGGTGAAAGAAGCTTTTCTTATGGATGCTTGCAACTACGAGAAACACGCTTTGCGAGTTTCTCACATAAAAAAAGAAGCTTTGAAATTTCAAAGCTTCTAGTCTAATGCGGAAGATGGGACTTGAAGGTCTGGGCATCTCCGAAAGTACTGAAAAAAGGAGGTTTTCGACACATCGTTTTGTTTGTAACCC
>JBNMJI010000100.1:0-6453 GCA_050873725.1 Roseburia sp. | reverse complement strand
TGGAAACCAATATTACGAATAAGAGAACCGGGGACTATCTATATAATCTCCTGTTTGGCTATGAAGTAAATGATAAATATATTGAAAAAATATCCAGCCAGTTTGGACTGACCTTCGACCGGGCATACCGGGTCGGAATCATTGTAATAGACCGGAAATATGGAATCAATCTGGAGCAGGATGGGCATACCTATCTTTATTATACGGATTGTCTGAACCGGGAAGTAATGCATATGGAAAATCGCCCGATGTATATGCGTTTCTTAAATAAATTTGTGCTGCTGTTTGAAGCAACGGAAAATAAGGAGACAGAACGGCAGATTGAACAGCTGTTAAAGAGACTGGACAGCCGTCCACAGTTCGCAGGACTGATACACAGCACCTGTATCTTAGGTGCGGCTTATACCGACCCATCTGAATTTGGCAAGAGCTATCAGGAAGCGAAGAATCTGATACCAAAGAAGGATTATCTGCCGAATCCCACCAATAAGAAGGTGCTTAGTGCCAGTTCCATGGGCATTTATAAATATATGTTTAACAGTGGAAATCAGCAGGAAATACTGGACTACTGTAATGACAAATTAAAGAAGCTTGAGATGTACGACCAGACCAATGGCGCATTTTTGGTGGAGACACTGCTGGCATATTATATGAGTGGATTTAATGTGGGAAAGACAGCAGAGGCTTTGTATATTCATCGGAATTCCCTGCAGTACCGCCTGAAGAAGATAGAAGAAATATTGGAAGTCGACCTGGAAGATTCCATGGAATATCTCGATATTGTAAATTGTATTCTGGTAAAAAGACTGATGTTTAATTAATACACTGTGCAAAATGCATAATTAAATTGTGCATTTTGAAAGTTGAAAAGAAGAAAAAGAAAGTATACTATACTGTCTATCAGCAAAGACGCTTTGAGAGAAAGAAATCTCAAGCGTCTTTTTTGATACTCTAGAGAAACAAAAAGTCGGCTTCACATTTGCATTTAAGGAGGAACATATTATGAATAAAAGAAAATTATTAGCATTAGTACTGACAGGAGTTATGGCAATATCTACATTAACAGGATGTGGTTCATCAGATACAAAAACATCCGATACAGATGTGAAAACCTCAGAGATAGCAGAGGCATCCGATAAGAATGTATTAAGAGTTGGAATGGAATGTGCATATGCTCCATTCAACTGGACACAGGATACGGATACAACACCGGATGGAAGCAAAGCAGTTCCGATTTATGGTTCTGACTATTATGCATATGGATATGATGTGGCAGTAGCCCAGAAGCTTGCGGATGAGATGGGAATGGATTTAGAGATTCATAAAGTAGAATGGTCCTCCATAGGAATCTCACTGGATGCCGGAGATTATGATGTAATCATTGCCGGAATGGGAAAAACAGCAGAAAGAGAAGCTTCTTATTCATTTACAGAACCATATTATTACAGAGACAACTGTATCGTAGTAAAAAAGGGAAGTGCTTATGAAAATGTAAAAGGGCTTTCTGATTTGGCAGGAACCGGATGTAAAGTAACAACACAGTTAGGAACAGGATGGGTACCTCTTTTAGACCAGATTGAAGGTGCAGAACAGTCGGGAAATTACGAGACAACATCCGAGTGTTTCATGGCAATATCCAATGGCGTTGCAGATGTATGCGTTGTAGATTTGCCAACCGCACAGTCCGCAGCACTTACCAATGATGATCTTGTGATTATCCAGTTAGATGAAGATGATTCTTTCACCGGTGATGATGAAATGGTAAATGTATGTATTGCTACCAGAAAAGATGATACCGCATTAAGAGATAAAATTCAGGATGCGATGGATGCCATTGGCTGGAATGATAAAGCCAAAATGGATGAGCTGATGGATACTGTACTGACACAGCAGCCTGCAGCAAATTAGAAATATTTCCAGCGTAAGCTGAGTAACAGATAAAGTGAGGTAGAGAAATATGTTAATAGAAAATCCGAGTAATTCGTTAGAGTGGATGATATTTTTAGCCCAGAAATATGCAAGTATGTTTATCAAAGGAACCTGGCTTACGCTGGAAATTGCTGTAATCGGAACACTGGTTGGTTTTGTGTTAGGCTATATTGTCGGACTTGTAAATGATGCCAAAATCAGCGAGGGTGATAACATTTTCAAGAAGCTTCTGATGCGGCTTTTGAAAGTCATTTTTACCGTATATGTAGAAATCTTCCGTGACACTCCAATGATTGTTCAGGCGATGATTGTATACTATGGAATAAAAATGCTGGGAGTAGAAATGACACCGGTATTTGCAGGTATTGTGGTAACCGTATTAAATACCGGAGCTTACATGGGTGAGACCGTACGTGCCGGAATCGGCTCCATTGATATGGGCCAGCGTGAAGGAGCATGGGCAATGGGAATGTCTCCATTTAAAACAATGCTGTATGTGGTACTGCCGCAGGCATTTAAAAATATTATCCCGGAGATGGCAAATACTTTCCTGACAAACCTGAAAATGACATCCGTATTAAATGTAATTGCAGTACAGGAACTTTTCATGGCTGCCAAAACAGTCGGAGGAAATTATTACAAATACTTCGAGTCATACCTGGTAATCGCAGTGATTTACTTTGTATTGTGCTTTGTCTTTGATAAGATTTTCAAATTCATTGAAAAGAAAATGCAGGGCAAGACAGATTACGCACTGGCAATTGAGTATATGGACAATCAGTAGGAGGAACGGATATGGGAGAGACAGTAATTTCAATCAAAGATTTGAGTAAATCATTTGGGGACCATGAGGTTTTAAGAAAAATAGATATCGACATTGAAGCAGGAGAAATTATCTGTATAGTGGGTTCCTCCGGTTCCGGAAAGTCAACGCTGCTGCGGTGTATTAACAAACTGGAGCGGCAGACCTCCGGTAAAATCCTTTACCATAATAAGGAAGTCCGGAATGTGCAGAAGGACATCAATGAGTATCGTTCCAAAGTGGGAATGGTATTTCAGTCCTTTAACCTTTTTAATAATATGACCGTATTACAGAACTGTATGCTCTGTACCAGAAAGGTGCTTCACATTTCCAAAGAAGAAGCATTTAAACGGGCAATCACACATTTAAAGGATGTAGGAATGGCACCTTATATCAATGCAAAACCGGCACAGCTTTCCGGTGGTCAGAAGCAGAGAGTTGCTATTGCAAGGTCCCTTTGCATGAATCCGGAAGTCCTGCTTTTCGATGAGCCGACTTCTGCACTGGATCCGGAGATGGTAGGAGAAGTATTAAATGTTATGAAAGAACTTGCCAAAACAGGACTTACAATGATTATTGTTACCCATGAGATGGCATTTGCAAGGGATGTGTCCACCAGAACCATTTTCATGGATTCCGGCTTTGTGGCAGAGGATGCAGCTCCATCCGAACTGTTTACCAATCCGAAGAATCCGAGAACACGGGAATTCTTGAGTCGTTATTTAGCAGGTTAAAGGAGGACAGAAAATATGGAGAATTTTGTAATAACCTTTGCAAGAGGATTCGGAACAGGCGGAAAGGCAATTGCTTCCCAGCTGGCAAAAGAATTAGGGATTCACTGCTATGAGAACCGAATCTTAACACTGGCAAGCCAGCTCAGCGGACTGGACGAAAATATTTTTCAGGAAGTAAATGAAAAAATGCGTGAGACCAGCGGATTTTCCAGCTTTTTACGAGGGCTGCCAAGGTCAAGACGCTATATTTCCAGAAATGAAAAGTTCGTATCGGACGATAAATTGTTTGAATACCAGAGTGAGATTATCAAAGATTTAGCAGAAAAAGGGTCCTGCGTCATCGTCGGAAAGTGTGCCGATTATGTACTGAAGGGAAAGCCAAATGTGGTGAGCATCTACATTGAGGCACCGAGGGCATTCTGTGTGAACCGCACTATGGAAAATATGGGTGTAACGGAAGAGGTCGCTAATGCAACCATAGAGCGGACCGATAAATTCCGGGCGGATTATTATGAATATTACACCCATGGAAATTACTGGACGAATCCGGTCAATTATGATATGACATTAAACAGTGAGCGGGTTGGCGTACAGAATTGTGTAAAAACCATTGAGCAGTACCTGATTATCAAGGGGCTGATTACCCCGGATATGATACATCCGGCAGGAGAATTAAAATAAGAGTTCGGGATAAGAGCCTGAAATAAAAAGTTCGAAATAAAAGTTCAAAATAAGAACAGAGTTGGAAAAATAGAAAAAAGATAGAAAAAAGCAGGAACACCGAAACTGGAACGGAGCTCCTGCTTTTATTTGCGCGAGTAGCGAGAAAAATCGCATGCTTGCAAAGCGTGTTTCCTGTAGTTTTATTGCGAACAGGTCGGATTTTATATATAATGAAGTATAAAAATAATTCCGGGAGAAGAATTTATGGAAACGGGAATGATTACAACCGTGCTTTTGGTAGCATGTGCAACCATCTGCATTGGTGTTGGTATTTTTTACTATTTTATAAACAATACGAAAAACAAGGGGCGGCTCTGCATCCTACTTCTGGGGATTGGAGGAGGAATCTGGGCACTGGGTTCGGCATTATATGGAAACTGTACGGATGACAGGCTTGCGCAGAATTTCTTTTGCATGACAATCATGGGATTTAATCTCTATGTAATCGCAACAGTAATTTATACGGCTTGCCTGATTGAAATCAGGATAAAGGGATTTCGGCTGATGGCGGGACTGGGAATCCTGACTTCCATTGTAGATGGACTTTCTTTTGGAAGTATGCAGATTCGTCATTTTTACCGGATAAATGGAAGAACCTGTTTTACCACAGAATTTCATGGGATTGTCTTTTACCACTGGATGTATATTTTATTGTGCTTTTTGTTCTGCATCTATATGGCAGTATGCTGGTCGAAGAAAACCATGCGCAAAAGCCTGAGAAAATATGTGGCGTACATTGTTTTGGGAAATACGATTATGTTTCTTTCTGCAATTCCGGATACGTTACTTCCGTTTTACGGAATCAAGTCCTATCCAAGCTCTGGCTATGGTGTAACGATTTCATTTCTGGTGACTGTATTTTTCAGTATCAAATATGAAACCTTTGGAATATCCAGACTGACGGTTTCGGATTATCTTTTCAGCCAGATTGATTATGGTGTGCTGGTATATGACTATCAGAGAAATCTTATTTTGCGTAATGCGAATGCAGACCTTTTATTTGGGATGAATGTGGAACAGCCTTTTGAAGAACTGGTAGCCTGTGAGGACGAAAAGGAAGAATTTGCAGAACAGCTTTATCAGGGAAAATTAGAGCACTGCAAAGTAAAATGTCTGCAGGGCAATCAGATTTTGTCGGTGACATCTTCGATGGTCTGCGATGAATATGGTGAGATGCAAAATACTATCGTAACACTGGTAGATATTACTTATGAAGAAGAACTTTTAGAACGGCTTCGGGTGTCTGACCGGGCAAAGACCGATTTCCTTACGAATATGTCCCATGAAATCCGTACGCCTATCAACGGCATTATGGGGATGAACAGTCTCCTGCTCCGGCAGATTGATACGCTGCCAAGGGAGAAGATTGCAGAATATGCAGGAAATATGCAGCGGGCCAGCAGAACCTTGCTTGCCATTGTAAATGACATTTTGGATATTTCCAAAATCGAATCCGGAAAGATGGAGCTGCTTTGCGAGGGCTATGAACTGGCATCTCTTATCAATGACTGTTATACGATAGTTGCCTCTAACTGCAAGAAAAAGAATCTGGATCTGTATATGGAAATTGATGAGAATCTTCCATCCATTTTATATGGGGATGATGTCCGCATCCGCCAGATAGTAAATAATTTCCTGTCCAATGCGGTAAAATACACCAAGCGTGGTCATGTTATTTTAAGAATTTCCTATAGCAGGATAGATGAGGAAAATATCAACCTGCGTATCGATGTAAAAGACAGTGGAATTGGAATCCAGAAGAAGGATATGGAGAATCTCTTCCAGAATTTCACAAGGTTAGAGGAACATAAAAATCGCAATATCGAAGGAACCGGACTTGGACTGAGCCTGACGAAGCGTCTGGTAGATATGATGCGCGGAGAAGTGCTGGTAGAAAGCCAGTATGGAGAAGGCTCAACATTTACCGCAATCATACCGCAGAAGGTCATCTGTGAAGATGGCATTGGTGATATGAAGCAGATTTTTGAAAACTATGAACTTTCTGCCGGTGCCATGATGCCGGTACCTCAGTTTGCCGGCGTGCATATCCTTGTGGTGGATGATATGGAAATGAACCGCATTGTGGCAAAAGAGATGCTGCTGCAGACAGGTGCAATCGTTGATGTGGCAGGCAGCGGGGAAGAAGGGCTGACCTTAATGAAAGAGCAGCACTATGACCTTATTTTCATGGATCAGATGATGCCGGATATGGATGGCATTGCCACCTTTGCGGAGATGAAACGCATCAATCATCTGTATAAAAAC
>JBNMJI010000099.1:0-6476 GCA_050873725.1 Roseburia sp. | reverse complement strand
GTCTCCGAATTTGTTCATCGGAATTTTAGAGCAGAGCGGAATGATTGTGCAGGTGGGAAAATGGGTATTAAAGGAAGCCATTGCCCAGTGCGCAAAGTGGCGGCGTTATAATCCGGAATTTCGTATGAGTATCAATCTTTCTTACATACAGTTACAGCAGCCGGATTTAAGCCAGTACATTTATGATTTATTAGAGCAGGAAGGAATTCCCGGAGAGGCTATTATTCTGGAACTGACCGAAAGTATGCAGTTGCAGGATTATACCAAATATAATCAGTTATTCTATCAGTGGGGCAAACGTGGTATACAGATTTCCATGGATGATTTTGGAACCGGATATTCCAGCTTGAGCTACCTTAAGAGTCTGGCAATTGATGAAATTAAAATTGACCGTTGCTTTGTCAGCCGGATTAATATGAGTGCGTACAATTACCGTCTGCTCCGCAATATTTTGGAACTGGCAAGAAGTGCACAGATTCGTGTGGTATGCGAAGGCGTAGAGACACCGGAGGAATTACAGACATTGGCAGAGCTGGCACCGGAAGTCTTACAGGGCTTCTATTTCAGTAAACCGATTGAAGGAGAACTGTTTGAAAAACAGTATATTTTCGGGCATGTAGAGGAAGAACGGTGGCAGGAGGACCGTGAGAACAGTACCGTAATTCTGCCGGAAGCAGGAGATGGAGCCGATTATAAAGCAATTTTAGACCAGTTAGAAGAGATGGTCTATGTCATAGATGTGGAAAGCTATGAGTTATATTATATGAATTCTGCCGGGCAGCGTATTACCGGAGTCAGTGATTATGCCGGAAAGAAATGTTATCAGGTAATAGAGGGCAGGGAAGAGCCATGTCCGAACTGCAACACTGCAAAATTAAAACATAAGAAATTTTTGACCAGATATGCAAATAATGAATTCTTAGGAACCCAGCTGTTAATGAAGGATAAATTAGTCAACTGGGGCAATAAAACTGCCCGCCTTCAGATTGGCATTGATATGAGCACCATTAACACTTCCATGAACAAGATGGAAGAGCAGTTAGAGGTGGAAAAGGGTATTGTAAAAGCCTTGGAAAAAGCAAAGGAAAAAGAAAATGAAGCCGATGCCATCAGCGAACTTTTGCAGCATACCGGGGAATTTTATCAGGCAGACCGCTGTTACATATTCTTATATTCCAAAGAAACCGATACCTGGAGCAATATCTGTGAGTGGTGTGAAAATGAAATTCAGAGCCAGCAGCTCTATCTTGCATCGGTACCAAATGACCGGGTGAAACTGGTGATTGGCAGTCTGAAGGAAGACAGACCGGTTATTATCAAAGACGTGGATATGTATCGGGAGACAGCACCGGATTTGTGGAAAATATTAGCACATCAGGAAATACGCAGACTGATGATTCTTCCGTTGTTAAATGAAGGTCATTTATTTGGCTTTATTGGTGTGGATAATCCGAAATATCGTCCGAATGATAAGACGTTTATAGACAAAATGCGTCCGTTTATTTCCGGTATGCTGATTCGGGATGGAATGATGGATGTCAAGAGTGAGATGATAGCCCGTATGACCGGTATGTTAAAGGAAGAAGATATTCTTCAGTCCGTGAAGCTTGGTCTATGGAGCATGGAATTAGACACAATAAATGGAAAGAATCGTCTGTATGTGGATAAGAGTATGCGTAGTATACTTGGAGTGGACGATATCCTGAACAGTGAAGATTATTTTAAATTCTGGTATGAAAATATCAGTGATGGCTATTATGATTATGTACAGAATGCATTGCATGATGCGATTAAAACCGGAAAGATTATGGAAATGGAATATACCTGGAATCATCCGGAGCGTGGCAAAGTAACGGTTCGCTGTGTTGGAGTGCTGAGTCATCAGGAAAATGGTGTCTATTTCTTAAAGGGATATCATCGTATTAACAATGATATGATTCGGAAGAGATTTTTAAAGAGTCAGGAATATGACAGGCTGGAATATAATGAGAAGAAACACACCATTTATTTCCATACCAATCGCTCCATGTTAAAGGGTGACCAGTTAAAGGAGACTGGATTCCCGGAAAGCTGGGAAAATGGAATGGTACATCCTCATTTTAAAGAAGCGTTCCATGCAGCATTTACAGATGTCGAAGAAAAGGAAGAGGATCAGGTATTAGAGCTTCTTTTAAAGAATAAACAGGATGAATATGAATGGTTCCGTCTGGAAATCTGCAAGATTGGAGACCAGAAGCAGGATGGAAATTTAAGGATTGTTACGATTCATCAGATTGAAGAACATCAGAACATGCAGCTGAAGTATCTGCAGAGAGAGGATTTCTATCAGGCAATGCTGTCAGAGACCGTAGCATATGCGGAAGTAGACCTGAGCAATGGTAAGATTCAAAGCAGTGGCGGACTCTGGAAAGATTATGCCGCAGAGGGCGAGAAGGAAACCTTGAATTATGTGAAGGTATTCAACCGCCATATTGATGAACTGGTATTGGAAGAAGACCAGTTTGGCTGCTATGATGTATTAGAGCAGGAAAAGATGGTGCATAATTATAAAGAGGGTAAGGCAACCGTAAATTACCAGCTTCGAAGAAAGATGGCAAGGGGAAGTTACCACTGGATGGAACTTACCGTGCATGTATTCCAGGAGCAGGTAACGGAAAATATGTATGCACTGTTGTATCTTAAGGATATAGATGGGCAGAAACGCCGCCAGCAGGAACAGGAGCGTGCAGCTAATACCGACCCGTTGACGAATGTACTGAATCGCAGAATATTTGAACAGTATACCAATCACTATGTATTGGAAGAAGCAAAGAAAGGAGAAGTGTGTGCACTTCTCGTATTGGACATCGACAATTTCAAACAGATTAACGATACCAAGGGACATCCGTATGGAGATAAGGTGCTGCGCACCTTTGTGGATACCATTCATGAAAGCTTCCGCCGTACCGACTATATTGGAAGACTTGGTGGAGATGAATTTGTAGTATTATTCAAGGGATTTGGTTCAAAGAAAACCCTGGATAAGAGGCTGGTACGAATGCAGGAGCAGTTACGGGAGAAACTTCCGACTCCGGTGTCCTGTAGTGTTGGAATCACCTTAATCAAAAAAGACAGCTATAATTATGAAGACAGTATCAAGCTGGCAGATAAAGCATTGTATACAGCCAAACGTAATGGAAAAGATACCCATTGTTACTGGGAAGAATCAGAAAAATAGACATTGACTGAGACAAAATGTATGTGTTATGATGAGAACGTATCAGGGAGTAGTTCGCACCGGATAGCCGGTGTTGTATCTTTCGTCATCACGTTATCCGAAGAGGGATAACCGGAATATACACTGCAAAAGGAACGAGACTTTTACCGTATTATTTTGATGCGGTAAAAGTGCTCGTTCCTTTTTTTTCGCGGTGCTCGCAAAGCGTGTTTCCCGTAGTTGATACCCGGCAACATTAAAAAGCAGGAGGTTATGAGCATATGAAGGCATATTGGAATTGTACCAAAGAGCAGATTGAAGAAATCTTTGGATTTCGGAAAGAAGGATTAACAGAAGAAGAGGTAGAAAGAATACGAAAAGAGGTAGGAGAAAATCGGCTGAGTGAGGGCAGACATAAGAGTCTGTTGGAGGTGTTTTTTAGTCAATTCTGTGATCTGATGGTAGTGCTTTTAATCATTGCAGCAATTATTTCCATGTTTTCCGGAAATGCTGAGAGTACCATCGTAATTTTTCTGGTACTGTTTATGAATGCAATTCTTGGAACCATACAGTATAGGAAGGCAGAAAAATCACTGGATAGCTTAAAGGATTTGTCAGCACCAGCTGCCCGGGTTATCCGGAATGGAAAGCGGCAGGAAATTGCATCCAAAGAGATTGTGCCCGGGGATTATGTGATATTGGAAGCTGGTGATATGATTGTGGCAGACGGAAGAATCCTTCACAATTATTCTCTGCAGGTCAATGAAGGATCGTTGACCGGAGAGTCTGCCAATGTAGAAAAAAGTGAAGCCGTATTGCCGGAAGAAGTGCCGCTGGCAGACCGGAAAAATATGGTATATTCCGGCAGCTTTGTAACCTATGGAAGGGCAGAGGTACTGGTGACGGCAACGGGAATGGAAACGGAGTTAGGAAAGATTGCCGGATTGATGAATCAGACCAAAGAGCGGAAAACACCCCTTCAGATCAGTCTTGATTCTTTCAGCAAAAAGCTTGCAATACTGATTATGGCAATCTGTGCACTGGTCTTTGGTCTTGGCATTTACCGGAAGATGCCGGTGATTGATGCCATGATGTTTGCTGTTGCACTGGCAGTAGCGGCAATACCGGAAGCATTAGGTTCCATTGTTACAATTGTGCAGGCAATGGGAAGCAGGCGAATGGCAAAGGAGCATGCCATTGTCAAAGAATTAAAAGCCGTAGAAAGCTTAGGCTGTGTATCGGTAATCTGCTCCGATAAGACGGGAACATTGACGCAGAATAAGATGCATGTCGAAGAGGTTTATCTGAATGGTATGACTTATAAACCGGAAGAGCTGACTTTAGAAAGCAGCCTGCAAAGGTATTTTTTATACAATGCCATTTTAAATAATGATGCCAGCATAACGGATGGGAAAGGACTGGGCGACCCGACAGAATCTGCCCTGTTAGAAATGTTTCACAGGGTCCGGCTAAATCAGAACCGGACGGAAAATGTAGGGCAGCTTACCATACAGGAAGAGACGATTCGAAACATGCTTCCGAGATTAGAAGAAATTCCATTTGACCCTGAACGAAAATGCATGAGCAGTAAATACCGGCTGCATGGCGAAGAAGAAATTATTTTTACAAAAGGGGCAGTGGATGTCCTTTTAAACCGCTGCATAAATGTGGCATATGAAGAGGCAATAAGGCCGATGGATACCGGAAAAATCGCAAAAATCCAGAAACAGAATCAGCTTTTTTCAGAAAATGGACTCCGGGTACTGGCATTTGCCTATAAGAAGTCCGAGGGAGAGCTGACCGTGGAAAAGGAAAGCGGGCTTACCTTTTTAGGCTTAGCTGCCATGGCTGATCCACCAAGGGAAGAATCCATGCAGGCAGTAGCAGATGCAAAGCGGGCGGGAATCCGCACTGTAATGATTACCGGAGACCACAAAATCACAGCTGTTGCGATTGCAAAGCGTATTGGAATCTATGAAGAGGGGGATTTGGCATTAACCGGAACAGAGCTGGATGCCTGTTCGGAAAAAGAACTGGAAGAAAAAATTGATAAAATATCTGTTTATGCGAGAGTGTCACCGGAACATAAGATACGGATTGTAAAAGCCTGGCAGAAGCGGGGGAATATTGTTTCCATGACCGGAGATGGTGTAAATGATGCACCGGCATTAAAACAGGCGGACATCGGAGTAGCCATGGGGGTAACCGGAACAGAAGTGGCGAAGGATGCGGCAGCTATGATATTAACAGATGATAATTTTGCCACCATCATCAAAGCGGTAACCAACGGAAGAAATATTTACCGGAATATAAAAAATGCTATTTTATTTTTACTTTCCGGTAATATGGCAGGAATTCTCTCAGTATTGTATACATCCCTTTTGGGGCTTCCGGTTCCTTTTGCTCCGGTGCATTTATTGTTTATCAATCTGCTGACGGATTCCCTTCCGGCAATTGCCATTGGCATGGAGCCACAGGATGCAAGCTTATTGGAAGAGAAGCCAAGGCGGTCGTCGGAAGGTATTTTATCGGGAGAGACATTCCGGAAAATCATGTTGCAGGGCTTATGCATTGCGGCAGCAACCATGGCGGCTTTTTATATCGGCAATGGAAAAAGTGCAGCAATGGCATCGACCATGGCATTTGCAACGCTGACGCTGGCACGTCTTTTCCATGGATTTAATTGCCGGGGAAATAAGACGATTTTTGCATTGGGCTTTACCGGAAATCCATACAGCATCCTGGCATTTGTGTCCGGAAGTGTGCTGCTGGGACTGGTGCTTTTTGTACCGCCGCGTCGGGTTTTATTCTCGGTAGAACCATTGTCTTATCCTGCTGTGCTTGAGATTATTCTGCTGGCAGTCCTTCCGACCGTTGTCATCCAGATGGTCAGAGGGCTGAGAGGCTTAAAAAAATAAGTTGAATTTGCAGCTGGTGTCCGGAAGAAGTTTTTGATGAAATGCGCTACCGTTCTTGAAAGTGTTTTTTCTGATAATAAATTGTCTTTCCGTTGCTTTGACTGCTCGCCCCACCTGTCCGTCGGAATCGGATGCGAACCGTAATCTGCAAGGGCACATAAGAATTTCGATACCGTTTTGGGTTTCGGCTGGCAACCGGCGCAAATTCACATCCATGTTCAATTGCGCCTCACTGGCACATCCCTGTGCCAGTGTTGCCGGTTACAGACGAAATTCTAAGAGCCCTTGTGCAGATTCCGGTAATGCATCCGTACTCCGACGAACAGACAGAGCGAGATGTCAAACATTGGAAAGACTATTTT
>JBNMJI010000098.1:0-6483 GCA_050873725.1 Roseburia sp. | reverse complement strand
CATGGCATTATACAATCCATGTCACGAAAAGGTAATTGTTATGATAATTGTATTATGGAGACGTTCTTTGGACGATTAAAAAATGAAATGTATTATGGCTATGAAAAAAACTATTCTTCTTTCGAAGAATTTTCACAAGCGGTTGAAGAATATATAGATTATTATAATAACAAAAGAATTCAGGCAAAAACAAAATGGATGCCGCCTGTACAATACAGGATAGCATCCATGTGTTCAGCCTAGTTCATAAATATGTGTCCAGGATTCTGGGTACATATCATTAGTTCTTCCGGGGTTTCTTATATGATTTCAAAATCAATCAGAAAGTTTGCTCATGGCACGGGATTTTTCGGAGCAGGCATTCTGGGCAGCAATTACGGTGCTGCGGAAGGAGCCCTCCTCTAATTTTGCCACAGCAGCAATGGTAGTTCCGGCTGGGGAGCAGACTGCATCCTTTAATTCGCCTGGATGTTTGCCGGTCTCTAATACCATTTTGGCTGCACCAAGAACCGACTGGGCAGCAAATTTATAAGCCTGGGCATGCGGCATACCGTCATTAACGGCTGCGTCAGCCATTGCTTCAATAAACATATAGACATAAGCCGGTGAGGAACCACTGACTCCGACTACGGCATCCATAAGACTTTCCGGTACAATTTCTGCTTTACCAAAGCTTTCAAAGAGAGAGACAACCATTTTGGTTTCTTCTTCTGTGATATGCTCATTTGGTGTAATGGCAGACATGGCTTCCTGAACCATAGCCGGTGTATTTGGCATGGTACGAACCAGTTTGATATCTTTGCTGAATAAAGATTCAATCCGTGAAATGGTCTGACCGGCAGCAATGGCAACGATGATTTTGTCATCGGTTACACTGTCTTTGATTTCTTTGATGACTGTTTCATAAAGATATGGTTTTACAGCAAGAAAAATGATATCGGATTCTACGGCAACGGTCTCATTGTCTAAGGTGGTGCGGATACCATACTGTTCAGAAAGTGTATCCAGTGTGGCCTGAGTTTTCGCACTGGCAATCAGGTGGCTGGCAGGAACCAGACCGGAAGAGATAATTCCGCCAATCATGGCACGACCCATATTACCGCTTCCGATAAAACCAATTTTTTTATCTAACATGATGCATTCTCCTTTTATGAAAGGGGATATCCCAGATGCTACCGGAATATCCCCTTTGATATTGTCTAAGTATAAGCTCGATTAAAAATCTGTTAAGTCAGCAGCTCTTCTCTCTAAGAAAGCGCTCATGCCTTCTTTCTTATCATGTGTAGAGCAGGTTACGCCAAACAGGTTAGCTTCCATCTCAACAGCGTTCTTGATATCCATATCATATCCGTTGTTAATAGCAGCTTTTGCGATAGATACTGCATAGCTTCCTTTGGAGATAATTTTCTCTGCCATAGCTTTTGCAGTTGGCATTAATTCTTCTTTTGCAACAACTTTGTTTACAAGTCCGATGCGGTATGCTTCGTTTGCATCGATGTTATCGCAGGTGAAGATCATTTCTTTTGCACGTCCCATACCAACAAGACGAGCAAGTCTCTGTGTACCACCGAATCCTGGGATGATTCCAAGGCCACACTCAGGCTGTCCGAATACTGCGTTGTCAGAAGCAATACGGATATCACATGCCATAGAGATTTCGCATCCGCCACCTAAAGCGAATCCGTTAACAGCAGCGATAGTTACCTGTCTCATATTCATTAATTTAAAGAATGGAACAGAAGCTTTCATACCGAATGCTCTTGCTTCAGCAGCAGAGAAGTTAACCATCTCAGCGATGTCAGCACCGGCAACGAAAGATTTGAATTCGTTACCTTTCTTATCAGCACCACCGGTTAAGATAACGACTTTGATATCGTCTCTTCCTTCGATTTCGGTAAGAACAGTGTTCAGTTCATCCAATGTTTCGGAATTCAATGCGTTTAATGCTGCAGGTCTAGTAATAGTAAGAACTGCAATTTCGTTTTCAACTGTTAAAGTTAAGTTGTTCATGAAATAGGACCCTCCTGATTGATAAATTATTAACAATGTTTCAATACCTATAATGGTATAACTTTTGGGGGGATTTGTCAATAAAAACTGGTATTTTGCAGGGATTGTGCTACAATAGGAAAAGACTTGTCATGTGATTACGCAATGGTTTTTGTGGAGAAGAGGATTTTGGGAATTTTAAGTGGCTTTTCTATAAGATTTCTAAAAAGTCTATAGAAAAGATGCTTAACTTCTAAAAAACTGCATCTCCAAAAATAATTGCGTAATTACATGACAGGACTTGTACAAAGAGAGGTCAATGAAAATGAAAGATACAAAATCATACTTATCAAAAATCGTACAGGATATGCCGGATTCCGGAATCAAGGATTTCTTTGATGTGGCAAATACCATGGAAGGGGCATTGTCACTGGGTGTGGGTGAACCGGATTTCCCGACACCGGAGCATGTAAGAGAGGCAGCAATTGCTTCTATAAAAAAAGGCGATACCAAATACACCGATAACCGCGGAACAGTAGAGCTGCGTGCAGCTGCAGCGGATTATCTGACAAAATTTGATTTGCATTATGATAAACAGGATGAAATACTGATTACCATGGGAGCCAGCGAAGGAATTGATTTAGCCCTTCGGACACTGGTGAATCCGGGAGAGGAAGTCTTAGTGGCAGAACCTTCCTATGTTTCCTATATTCCATGTATTGAATTATGTGGTGGTGTTCCGGTATCATTGAAACTGAGAGCAGAGAATAAATTCCGTCTGACCAAAGAACAGTTAGAGGAGAAGATAACAGAGAAATCTAAAGTCTTACTGATTTCCTATCCGAACAATCCGACCGGAGCAATTATGGAAAAAGAAGATTTGGAGGCAATCGCAGAAGTAGTAAAGGAACATGATCTGTTCGTAATTACCGATGAAATTTATGCTGAGTTAACCTATGGAAAGAAACACGTTTCCATTGCATCCCTTCCGGGGATGTATGAGCGCTGTGTGGTATTAAACGGATTTTCCAAAGCATTTGCCATGACCGGATGGCGTATGGGAATTGCAGCAGGACCAAAGGATGTTATTTTCCATATGAATAAAATACATCAGTTTACGACCATGTCAGCAGGAACTACCAGCCAGTATGCGGCATTGGAAGCATTAACCAGTCCGGTGCGAGATGAAGACATAGCAGTCATGCGGGAAGAGTATGATGCCAGAAGAACACTGATGGTAGAGGGATTCCGTAAGATGGGATTATCCGTTGCAGAACCGGAAGGCGCATTCTATGTATTTCCGGACATCCGTAAAACAGGACTTACCAGCGAAGAATTCTGTAACCGCCTGTTGCAGGAACAGAAGGTAGCCGTTATCCCGGGAAATGCCTTTGGCACATGTGGAGAAGGCTTTGTACGATGCTCCTATGCATATTCGCAGGATGTCATTCGTGCCTGTTTAGAGAAAATTGCAAAATTCGTAGCGCAGTTCTAAAAGTGAAAAAGTATTATGAGATGAATTTGATGTACGTGAGCAGATAGCATTGCGGATAAAATATCCGGACAGTCCGTTAAGTAAGGATGCCTGATAAAGACGGTTAGGAGCACTTGGAATTTCGTCCGGCATCCGGCAACGCTGGCACAGGGATGTGCCAGCGAGGTGCATATGAACATGGATGTGAATTTGCACCGATTGCCAGAAAAGACAGTGTCCCTTCGAAATTCTTAGTGCGCTTTATCGTCTTTATGTGGCATCTGAACGTAACGGACTGCCTGGATATCAGCAATAACCACGAAATAGAAACAGAAAGAGGAACCATGAGAGAATCATTTGACCTGACAACCCTGATAGACCCATTATTAGACTGGTTTAAAGACTATGCCAGAGTGTTGCCCTGGCGGGATGAGCCGACCCCATACCGGGTGTGGGTGTCTGAAATCATGCTTCAGCAGACCAGAGTGGAAGCAGTAAAACCGTACTTTGAGCGATTCTTAAAGGAACTGCCGGATGTGGCAGCACTGGCGGACTGCCCGGAGGAGAAGTTACTGAAGCTCTGGGAAGGGCTTGGATATTATAACCGAGTGAGAAATATGCAGATTGCAGCACAGACGGTTATGGAAGAGTATCATGGAAAGCTTCCGGCAGATTATGAGACATTGACCAGGTTAAAAGGAATCGGTCATTATACGGCAGGAGCCATCGCATCTATCGCATTTGGCATTCCGGTACCGGCGGTGGACGGAAATGTGCTCCGTGTCATATCCCGGGTAACAGAGGATGATGCGGATATCATGAAAGCATCGGTGCGGACGGCAATGGAGAAAGACTTATTGGAAATTATGCCGGAAAACAGGGCAGGAGCTTTTAATCAGGCGCTGATGGAACTTGGCGCAACGGTATGTCTTCCTAATGGGGCACCTTTATGCGAAGCATGTCCATGGAAAGAACTCTGCCGGGCACAAAAGAGCGGACGCTGGAGAGAACTTCCGGTAAAGAGCAAGGCAAAGGCAAGAAGGATAGAGGACAGAACAGTTCTTGTTATAAAGGCAGAGGATAAGGTTCTTTTGCATAAGAGGGCCAACAGGGGACTTCTGGCAGGACTCTATGAGTTCCCAAATGTAGAAGGGCATCTTAAGGAAGAGGAAGTCATTACCTATCTTAAGGAAATGGGATTGTCACCGATTCGTCTGAAAAAATTAGAGGACAGCAAGCATATCTTTTCCCATATTGAATGGCACATGACAGGATATGCAGTGCAGATTGATGAGACAGAGCAGGAGTATCAGAATATGCTCTTTGTGGATGTAAAAGAAACAGAAGAGCAGTATCCGATTCCGGCGGCATTTTCCCGGTACACAGGATATATGAACATTCGTCTTGGAAATGACAGATATAAGGAAGAATAGCAGAAAAGCTATAGAAAAAAGAGGGAGCCGGTGATTATCACCGGCCTTTCATATGAAAAAGATTTTTTATGGTAAGTGTTAAAAACACTATTTTTTGGGAGGAACCTTGCATCAGCTGCAAGGTCTATGAAAAAAATAAAAATTATCGCTTTTTTCTTTCTCAGCTTAGTTATAGTATAAAAGCAGAATGTGAAAACAATATGCCCGGATTGTTAGAAGGCTGTAAATAAAATATGAATAAATTGTAAACGAAGTGCCTTAAAGAAATCCTAAGAAAAAATGAATTGGAAAACAAATAACAAATGTGTATAATTGAATAAGGATTACCAAGGGGAAGGAGAACATAAATGTACGACAGCATTGTAATCGGAGCCGGAATCGCCGGTAGTGTAGCCGCAAGAAGACTGGCAGAAGAAGGAAAACAGAAGGTTCTTTTACTGGAACGGAGAAACCATATTGCAGGAAACTGCTTTGACAAACCGGACGAACATGGCATTGTAATACATGAATACGGTCCACATATTTTTCATACGAATAAAGAGGAGGTATATCAGTATCTTTCGAGATTTACAGACTGGTATTTCTTCGGACATGAGGTAGTAGCAAATGTGCATGGAACACTGATTCCGGTGCCATTTAATCTGAATACTTTACATATGGTTTATGAGAAGGAGCAGGCAGACCGGTTAGAGCAGAAGCTGATTGCTGCATATGGAGAGGAAAGCCGTGTTCCAATTATGAAATTACGGGAAAATGAAGATGCAGATATCAGGAAAATTGCGGATTATGTATACGAAAATGTTTTCCTTTATTATACGATGAAGCAGTGGGGACAGAAGCCGGAGGAGATAAGCCCGGAAGTAACAGGACGTGTGCCGGTGCTGATTTCCTATGATAACAGATATTTTCAGGATAAATATCAGGGTATGCCAAAGGACGGCTATACTGCAATGTTTGAAAAGATGTTAGACCATCCGGATATAGAGGTGAGAACCGGAGTGGATGCCGGAGAGGTACTGAAATTTGCAGAAGATGGCATTTATTTTGACGGAAAGAAATTCGAGGGAAATGTCATTTATACCGGAGCACTGGATGAGCTGTTTGCATGCTGTTATGGAAGACTTCCATATCGTTCCCTCCGCTTTGATTTTGAATATTATGACAAACCGGATTACCAGGGACACAGCGTTGTAAATTATACCGTAAGCGAGGATTATACCAGAATTACGGAATTTAAGTATCTGACCGGGCAGCAGGCAGACGGAACCACGATTGTAAAGGAATATCCATTTGCATACAGTGGAGCAGAAGGTGAGATTCCTTACTATGCCATTTTAAATGAAGAAAATCAGGCATTATATGAAAAATATAAAGCATTAACCGGAAAGTATCCGAATATGCATCTGTTAGGAAGACTGGCAGAATACAAATATTACAATATTGATGCCATGACAGAGAAGGCATTAGAACTTACCGGAGAACTTTTAAAATAAAACGTTTAGAAAAAAACGATTGGAGAAAAAGAATGAAATTATTATCAGTAACCATTCCATGTTACAATTCACAGGATTATATGGAGCATTGTAT